>JAYVXL010000405.1:0-17810 GCA_043785185.1 Myxococcales bacterium | reverse complement strand
GCAAGGGCGCGACGGGCGAGGCCGAGGCGGACGCCGCGTTCGGCCGCGCGGTCCTCGAGCTGCTCGCCGACCCGCAGGCGCGCGCGCGCCTCGGCAAGGCCGCCGCCCGCATCGCCCGCGAGCGCTGCGCGCCGGCCGCCGTGCAGACCAAGATGGCCGACGCGTTTCAACACGCGCAGGACCACATCGCCGCGTGCGGCCTAAGGCCGGCCGTCGGCCGGCCGAAGGCGATGCAGTGGTACACGACGTTCCAACACTTCCGTCCGTGGACGACGGTGATGAGCGGCATCTACCTCTTCGGCTACCTCCGCCCCGCGAAGAAGCAGGCGAAGAAGCCGCAGATTCATCCGCAGTTCGGCCGCTAGTCCAAGTCGAGGAGCCTGTCCCGCGGGCTCGTTCCCGAGCAGGCTCCGTCGCGCCGCGGGTTCTTCTCAGAAGAGGTAGAAACCCGACAGCTGCAGCCGGTGGTTGATGGCGTGCGTGCCGTCGTTGTACTGGTCGTTGAAGTTCGCGTACTCGAGCCCGAAGCGAACGGCGGGGGTCACGTCCGTGAACAGGTTCACGTCGAACCAGTCGATGTTCATGCGCGTCTTGGCGACGTTGCCGTAGTACTTCGTGTTGGCCGACTGCATGTGCGAGTAGTTCGCGCTCACCCAGACGTGGCCGTTCAGACCTGGCAAGTAGTACTGCGCGCCGACGAGGTAGCTCGTCCACTGCACGAGGTGCAGCCCGCCGTCGGCGTCGTACACGGCGATCGACGGGTCGACGTTCGGCGTGTACGTCGGCGCGGGGTTCGCGTTCGTGGGGTTCGGCGGCGCGGGGTTCGCGACGCCGCCGGAGAGGCCCGTGTAGAGGTCGGCGATGCCGTAGCCAGTGGAGACCTCACCGTTCAAGGAGAGCGAGTTTCCCATCGCCTCTTTCGACCCGGGGATGACGGGGATGAACGCGTCCACCGCGACGGCGCTGCCCGTGCGATCTTTGCTGTCTTTCGGCGCCCCGAGGAGCTCCGGCGCGCGGACGCGGCGCAGATCGCCGGTCACCGCGAGCGAGAGCGGCGCGATGCTCGTCGACGTCGAGCCGACGGTCTGCACGCCGGTCCACTGGTTGAACGCGACGCGTAGGCCCGCCTGGCCCTCGGGCACCGCCGCGTCGCGCTGCGGCGGGCGCATCGCGGCGACGGCGGCCTCGAACGTGATCGCGTCGGTCTTGAGGGTCTTCGACACGCGAACCTGCGCGGTGCGCGAGTACACTTGCCCAGGGACGCCCTGGATTTCGACGGTGTTCGGGTGGTAGGCCGATTGCCAGCCGAAGAGCTGCCAGTACTGGCCGAAAAGAAGATCGACGATCGGCGTCTCCACCTTCAGATACCCGTGGCGGATACGGAACGTCGCGTTCGTGAAGTTCGCGCCCTCGGAGCCGAGGTACGGCTGGCCGGTGCCGATGGGCAGCTGGGTGCCGAGGAAGTCCATCTCGAGCTGCGCGCTCGCGCGGATGCCGGCGTACTCGGGCGCCTTGCTGCGGAGGCCGATGCGCGAGTTGCGGGCCGTGAACGTGACGCGATCGTTGTCGCCGCCGTAGGTGCCGGGGCGCGCGACGAATCCGTTGCCGGCGCTCTCGCCGAAGCTCTGCGTCGAGTCGTAAATCTGGTCGGCTTCGACGAAGCCGTACAGCGTCGTGGCCCACTTGCCGATGACGAGCGTGTTCGAGTCGGGGGCCTTGGCGCCGCTCGTGTCGCCGATGTCCTTGAGGGCGCTCTCGTACTCCTCCGGCGAGATCACCTGCTTCTCCTTCAGGAGTCGCAGCGTGGTCAGCTCGACGGCGGGCTTGGGCTCGTCGGCCGACGCGGAGGCCGCGAAGACGAGCGGGTTGGTGATGAGGGCGAAGAGGAGGATGGATTTGGGGAGGGCCCGGTAGCGCATGGGCCGGCACTGTGGGGGTTTAGAGTTGTGGGCGTGTGGCGGCAATGAGTCAGTTGCGTAGCAAGGTGGCGTGGCGGGGCCGTGCAGCGCGACCGTGCGACCGCGGCGGTCAGCGGCAGGTGCCGACGCGGCCCGTGCCGTCGCACACGCCGCTCGGCGAGAGCTCGCAGAGGACCTTCGTGCAGTCCGGAGGGCCGCACTTGCTCGCGAAGCCCGAGACCGCGCGCTGAAAGTCGCCCACGGCCTGCGTGCTCGCCGCGCTGACGGTGATCTGGCAGCAGAGGCCGTCCACCGCGGCGATGCACTCCTGGGCGCCTTGCGGGTCGCAGGCGCGCGCGAGGCGCCCGAGCGCGTCGATCTGGGCGCGGAGGCGGTCGCAGGCCGAACCGGCGTCGGCGGCGTCCTCACCGGCGTCGTCCGTCACTGGAAATCCGCTGCCGCCGTCGTGCGCGGCGTCGCGCGGGGCGTCCGGCGCGGCGTCGGCGGCGTCGCGGCCCCCGCCGCCCGAGGGAGCACTCGTGCACGCGAGGAGCGTCGTCCCGCCGGCGAGCGCGAAGGCGAGGAGCGCGGCGCCGACGACCCCGCGGCTCACGGGTTCGTGCGGACCCACGCGAGCACCGACTGGAGGCCCTCCTCGAGCGGGACGCGCGGGGACCAGCCGAGCTCGTCCTTTGCGCGGCGGATGTCGGCGAACGTCGCGTCGACGTCGCCGGGCGGCACGGGCGCGTGCTCCAGGATCGGCGGCGCGCCGGCCGCGGCGCCGAGCGCGCGGAGGAGGCCGGCGAGATCGATCGGCGCGCCCGAGCCGAGGTTGTAAGCGCGGAGACCCGGTCGCAGGTTCTCCGTCGCCGCCACGATGCCGCGGACGATGTCGTCCACGTGGGTGAAGTCGCGGCGCATCGAGCCGTCGCCGAAGAGCGTGATCGGCGTGCGCGCGAGGAGCGCGCGCGCCCAGAGCGTGATGGCCATCTCGGGACGCTGGCGCGGGCCGTAGACCGTGAAGAACCGGAGCGCGGTGCACGACAGCGCGGGCACGCGGCGGCAGATGGCCCCCGCGACGAGCTCGGCGGCGCGCTTGGAGGCCGCGTACGGCGACTCGGGCATGATCGCCGGCGCGTCCTCGTGCGCGGGCAGCGGGGTCGAGTTGCCGTAGACCGACGAGCTCGACGCGAAGAGCACCTGCGTGACCCCGGCGGCGAGCGCGGCCTCCACGACCGTCGCCGTGCCCTCGACGTTGACGCGCGCGTAGCGGGCCGGATCGTCGAACGACGGCCGCACGCCGGCGAGGCCCGCGAGGTGAATGACGCCGTCCTTGCCGCGGTAGAGGGGACGCGTCGTGGCGGCGTCGGTGATGCATGCGCGCACGATGCGCACGCCGGGGTGCTCGCGGAGGAGGTCGGCCTCGTTGCGCGTCTTCATGCGCGTCGGATACGGGGCGTCGCTGAAGTCGTCGAGGATGGTCACCTCGTCGCCGCGGCCGACGAGCGCGCGCGTGAGGTGGTAGCCGATGAAGCCGACCCCCCCGGTGACCAGCCAGCGACGCATGCCCCGGCCGCCGCCTACTCGCCCAGCTGCATCGAGCTCGGGCGCTCGGCGGTCGCGCCGACGCCGATGCCCTGGTAGCGCAGCCCGGCCTTCTGCACGTCGGCCGCGCGCCAGATGTTGCGCGCGTCGACGATGGCGGCCGGGACGCCGTGCGCGCCGGGCTTGAGGCGCTTCTTGATCTCCGCGAAGTTCGGCGCGCGGTAGCTGCGCCATTCGGTCAGGAGGACGAGCGCGTCCGCGCCGTCGAGCGCGTCGTACTCGCGGTCCACGAGCTTGACGCGGCCGCCGATGGCCTGCGCGAAGCTCGCGCCCGCCTCCGGGTCGTGGCCGTTGATGCTCGCGCCCGCGGCGAGGAGCACCTCGGCGAGCTTGAGCGCCGGCGACTCGCGCACGTCGTCCGTCTCCGGCTTGAACGCGAGGCCCCAGAACGCGATCGTCTTGCCGCGCAGGCCGCCGGTCACCTCGCCGACGAGGCGCGCGAGGAAGGCGGCCTGCTCGTCGTTCGCGAGGTGCGTCGCCTCGGCGAGGCGCATCGGTACGCCGTGGACCTTGCCGAGCGCGGCGAGGGCCTGCACGTCCTTCGGGAAGCACGAGCCGCCGTAGCCGGGGCCCGAGTACAGGAACTTCTTGCCGATGCGCGTGTCGGTGCCGACGCCCATGCGCACCGCGTGGATGTTCGCGCCGGTCACGTGGCAGAGACGCGACAGCTCGTTCATGAACGAGACACGCATCGCGAGCATCGTGTTCGCGGCGTACTTGATGAGCTCGCTCGAGCGCGGATCGGTGATGACCATGCGCTCGCCCGAGAGCTGCAGCGGCGCGTACAGCTCGCGCAGCATGTGGCGCGCGGCTTCGCTCTTGGCGCCGACGACGATGCGGTCCGGCTTGAAGAAGTCGGCGAGCGCGTCGCCCTCCTTCAAGAACTCGGGGTTCGAGACGACCTCGAGGTTCACCTTCGATTTGGCGAGGCGCACCTGCACCGCGTCGCACGTGCCCACCGGCACGGTGCTCTTCACGACGACGATCGCCGGCTTCTTCGCCACCTCGGCGATGTGGTCCGCGACGGCCAGGACCGCGCTCACGTCCGCGGCGCCCTCTTTGCCGGGCGGTGTGCCGACGGCGATGAAGTACGCGTCGGCCTCGTCGAAGCCGGGCGTCACGGTCGTCGCGAACGTGAGGCGGCCGCTGCGGCGATTGCGGCGCATGAGATCGGCGAGGCCGGGCTCGTGGATCGGGATGATGCCGTCCTCGAGCTTCTTGATCTTCGCCGCGTCGGTGTCGACGGTGAGCACCTCGTGCCCGAGCTCTGCGAGCCCTGTCCCCGAGACAAGACCGACGTAACCCGCCCCGAATGCCACTAAACGCATGAGCCACTCTTAGCCAATAAGGTTGCGGATTTCACCCGGAATCACCTGCGGATGACTTCTTCGCGCGTGCGATGCCGCGCGGCGATCACCGCGAGCGTCAGTTGCGACGGTACAGCCACCAGCCGCCGCGGTGGTCCGCGAGCTCGAGCGCGGCAGGCGGCGCGGGCGCGACGACGCCCTCGGGGCGCGTTCGCACGAGCACGTAGTCCCAGTCGGCGAGCTTGTACCCCTGCCAGTCGAGGACGCGCAGATCGCTCTCGCTGTACGTGTCGGGCAGGTGGAGCGCCGGGTTCTCGGGCGTCGGGTAGAGCGCGGAGCCTTGGTGGAACCAGATGTCGCTCACCACGATCGGCCGCTCGGCGAGGACGAGCTTGTCGTAGTGGATGAACGGGTGCGCCGTGAACGTCGCGCTGTTCGGGTCGAGCGGCAGGTTCAAGAGGCGCGCCTCGCGCGGAACCTCGGCGAGGATCTCGTGGAAGCCGCGCGCCTCGTCCTGGAAGCGGTACGACGCGCCCAGCGCGACGAGCACCATCGTGCTCGCGAGCGCCGGCGCGCCGCGCTCGAGGCCCGCGCGCCAGAATCGGCCGAGCGACTCGCGCCGGAAGCCGAGGATGCACAAGTAGAGCACGATCGGCACGAGCCGCCCGTCGACGAAGCCGAACCACCCGATGGCGTGCGGCAGCGCGAGGAACATGACGCCGATGACGAGGGCGCCCGCGTAGAGCGCGCGGCTGTGCGCGCGCGAGCGGGCGTCCTTTGCGGCATCGGCGCCGGGTGGCAACGGGGCGGGCGCGCGGAGATCGCGGAGCGTCGCGACGCTGGCGCCGATGAGCACGGTCCAGAGCGCGACGCCGGCGACGATGTCGATGCCCGTGCGCGTGAGGAGCGTGGGCGTCACGAGCAGGCTCAGCTTGTCGGCGGCGCCCTGGAAGTGCGGGACCAGGCCGCCTTGCGCGACCGCGACGGACCCGGGCGGCGTCGCCGGGCCGCGCTCGAGCCACGCGACGTAGCCGGCGAGCGCGAGGGCAGGGGAGAGCGCGCGCAGGCGGAGCAGGCGCGCCTTGCGGTCGCCCGTCGCGATGCACGCGACGCCGGCGAGGGCGAGGAAGAGCACGAACGCGTGCCCATGCGCGACGAACATGATCGGCGCGAACGCGACCATCGCGAGCTCGCGGCGGCGCGTGGCCGGCTCGTTCGGCGCGGATTCGGCGCGCGCGAGGAGATCGAGCCACAGCGTGAGCCCGACGAGCATCACCGCGACGCCGAGCAGGTAGCTCGCGAAGCCGAGCAGGGTCATGAGCCCGAACGACAGCGCGACGCCGAGGAAGCCCGCGACGGGCGAGCGGTCGCCGTGCAGCGTCCGGCGAGCGTAGAGGAGCGCGAGCGGTGTCGCGATGACCGGAAGCGTCGCGATCGCGCGCACGGCACCTACCGGCCCGATGACCCGCACGAACGCCTCCCCGAGGAAGCGGAACAGCGAGTACGGCCCGATGTGCGGCGCGAGGACGAAGAAATGCTGCTCGAACGGCGAGCTGGCGAAGCGGTGACGCATCGCGATGAGGCCCGCGTGGGCGGGCAGGTCCTGGAACGGCAGCGCATCGAAGATCCAGAAGACGAGCGCAGCGCCGAGGCCGAGCACGCCGAGGCCGAGCCACGGCATGATCCCGCCCGCCGCGCCCGCCGCGCCTGCTGTGCGCGCGGGCGCGGACGCCGGAAGGGCGTCCGCGGCGGCGGCGCGTGCGGGCTGCGAAACCTGGGACGTCATGAGCCTCGGAGGATGCGCCGCCAGGGGCGCGCGCTCGGCGGGAGCATACTCAAACCAGACCGGAATGCATGCCTTGAGACGCCCTCGTCGACGATTGCCGCCCCACTCGGCTCGTCGCCTGCTACGTGCTGGCGGGCATGACGGATCGCCTCGCGCGTCTTGGGCGCACTGCGACGAGCCCGCTTTTCGTGGTCCTGTCGGCGGTCCTCGTGCTTCGCCTGGTCGGCGTCGGGTGGGGGCTGCCGGCCTCGGATGGTTGGGACAACGACGGCATCGCCCCGCGCGACTTTCTGTCCGGCCTCGTCGAGACGTTCACTCCGGGGAAATTCTTCACGTATCCGCCGGTCCACTTGCTCATGCTGGGGATCTTGACGTCGCCGGTCACGGGCGTGGCTCTCGCCAAGGCGCCGTCGCTGGCGCCGCCGGACGTCATCGGCGAGATCCTGAAGGTGCCGTACATGACGGCGGCGGCCCTCGTCGCGCGGGTCGTGAGCGCGCTCATGAGCGTCGGGATCGGGTGGGCGATGGCGAAGATCGGCGAGGAGCTCCGCGGGCGCCGCGCCGGGGTCGTCGTCGCCGCGGTGTGCGGCCTCAACGCGCCGCTGACGTACTACGCGCACACGACGAACCTGGACGTGCCCTATCTCTTCTGGGCCTCGCTCGCGCTCCTCGCGCTCACACGAGCGCTCGCGCGGCGCGAGCCGCGTCGACTCCGCCACGTCGCGGCGTTCGCGGCGCTCGCCATCGGCACGAAGGACCAAGCGTACGCGACCGTCGGCCTCACGGCGCCGCTCGCGCTGGCGTGCTGGTTCGCGCTCGACCCGTGGCCGCGCAAGAACGTGAAGACCGCCCTCCGCGAGGCCGCCGCCGCGACGCTCCTCTTCGGGGCGCTCGTCTCGGTGACGCTCGCGATCGTCGTCAACCCCACGGGCTTCCGCGCGCGGCTCGCGTTCCTCGTCGGCTCGGCGTCGCAGGACTTCGCGCACTACTCGACCGACGCGAAGGGGCGCGCGCTCGTCGTCCTGGACAGCCTCCTGCGCTTCGATCGGTACTACCCGTGGACCCTGGCCCTCGCGGTGCTCGGGGGTCTCGTCCTGCTCATGCGGACGACCCGCGAGAACCGCAAGGCCGCCGCGCTGGTCCCGCTCCTCGCCGCGATCTCGTTCACCGTGCTCTTCAACTGCACCGCGCGCCGCACCGAGCACCGCTTTCTCTTGCCGCAGATGGTGCTCTGGTCGGTGTACGCGGGGGTCTTCGTCGACGCGCTCCTCTTCGACCTCCGCGGCGCGGCGCGTCGCGTGCTCGCCGTAGGGGCGGTGGCCGGCGTCGGCGCGTGGGCGCTCTTCAAATGCATCGACGTCGACGCCAACCTGCTCATGGACCCGCGCTACGACGCGGAGGCGTGGCTCGCGGCGAACGCCGCGCCCGGCGACCTCATCGAGGTGCATGGCCTGAACGTGTACCTTCCACGCTTCCCGAAGCAGGCGCGGGTCATCCGAGTCGGCCACGAGCCGGTGGACAGGCGCAGCCCGCTGCCCGGCGTCACCGAAGTGCAAGGGCAGTTCGCGGACGCGGAGGCGCGCGGCGCGCGGTTCATCGTCGTGAGCGAGGGCTGGGTGTGGCGCTACCTCATCGATCTCGGCGAGTGGACGGCGCAGAGCGGCAAGGTGCTGCCCAAGACGCAGCTCGAGAGCTCGCTCGAGACCGACGGGACGACCTTCTTTCAGGGGCTCGTGAAGGACCGCCGCGGCTTTCGCCGCGTGCACGACTCCGTGTGGACGAGCGCGCTCTTCGCGCGGCTCGACATCCACGCCTCGACGGCGCGCGAGATCTGGATCTTCGAGCGAACCGGCGCGCCGGAGTGAGGCCTGGACCAGGCTAGACCAGGCTGGACCAGCCTGGACCAGACGAGGTGACGCTTAGGTGAGCTTGCCGTCGGCGACCGCGACGACGCCGTCGGCGTTCACCGTGCCGCGCGCGCCGCACGCCGAGAACGACGCGCGCGCGCTGAACGCGCTCTTCGTCACGCGGCCCGCCGCATCGCCGACCAGGATGTGCAGGCCCGGGAGGTTCTCGTCCACCGCCGCGCTCCCGGTCGGCGCGAGCTCCGCGTTGACGCCGAGCATCACGAGGCCAACGCGGTTGCAGTTGGGCGCGAGCGTCCGCATGCCCTCGATGTCGCGCTCGAGCTCGGGCGCGCCCGGCGCCTCGACCTTCACGACCAGCCCCTCTTCGATGTGGAAGGTGACCGGCTTGGTCGCGAGCAGGCCCTCGCGCGCACCGAAGAACTCGCCCACCGACGCGTCGGCGACGAAGACCCCCTCGACCGACGATGGCTGCAGGAAGAGCGCGCCGGCCGGAAGGGTCGACATCGTCCCGGGGGGGATGACGCCGAAGTGCGGCGTCCACGCGCCGCCGTCGCCGAGCACGAGGCGCAGATCGGTGCCCGCGGGGCTCGTCGCGACGAGGAGCCGCGCGCGGCCGATGCGCCGCTCGAGCGCGCGGCCCCAGGCCTCGACCTTCGCGCAGTCGGCCCGGAGGCCCGCGGCGAACGCCCCGATCGGCAGCCCTGGCATGTGCGCGTGACGCACCTTGCACGCGCCGACGATGTGCTGCAGCTGCTCGCGCATGCTGTGCTCTTGATGCGGCGCCGAAGCGAGGAACACGCTGGCCTGCGCGGCGAGCATCGCGCGGCGCACGACGTCGGGCAGCACCTTGTGCGGGCGCTCACCGGTGTGGTTCGTGGAGACGGAGCGGAGCTGATCGAGGCGCGCGAGCGTCACCTGAACGCCGATCGCCTCGGCCGCTCGCATGACGAGATCGGCGACGAGGCTCGAGCCGTCATCACAGATGACGACGAAGCGATCGCCCTCGTGGAGGTGCAGCGCCGACGTCACGAGCATGGACGCGGCGTGCGCCACGGCGGGATCGGGGGTGGCCATCGATTCGTCATCTAACGTACACGCGCGGGGCGCGGGCTTCGACCGGAATCTCGACCCCGGGCAGGGGGCAGGCGCGCGCGGGCGGGCGCGATAAGTTTGCTCGGCGCGCCTTTTTTGCGACGCTCGCATGGTCGTGTCCCCGCTCGTCCCCGCAGCTGCCATCGTCGCCGGGTCCCGCGCGACCTTGCCCGTCTGGCTTCCGCGCGTGGCGCGGCTCATGGGAGCCCGGGTCTGGGACCTGCTCTGGGACTTGCGCTGGGGCTGGGCGCGGCAGGCCATGCACTGGGTCAGCGCGCACACGGGCGTCCCCGCGATCGTGGTCGCCGCGGTGCTGATCGTCGTCCTCTACCGCGTCGCCAAGCGCTCCCTTCGGTTCGTGGCGCAGGTCTCGGTCGTCCTCCTGCTCCTCGCGGTGCTCGCGCACCTCGGCATCCTCCGCTTCTAGCATTGGGTGCTGCGAACGCGTTTCGAACGCCCTTCACATTGAAAGGGCGCGGGCTCGCGTCTAGAGTCCCCGCCATGAAGCTCAGCGAACTGAAGTGCATCATCTCCGGCGGCGCCCAGGGCATGGGGCGTCACTTCGCGCTACGCCTCGCCGAGGCGGGGGCGCAGGTCGCCATCGGCGACGTCAACGAGGCGGGGCTCGCCGAGACCGTCACGCTCGCGAAGGCGGGCCCCGGCAAAGTTCACGCGAAGAAGCTGAACGTGGCCGACGAGGCCGACGTCGGCGCCTTCGTCGAGTGGTCGCACGGCGCGATGGGCGGGCTGAACGCCGTCATCAGCAACGCCGGCATCCTGCGCGACGGGCTGCTCGTCAAGAAGGACAAGGAGACGGGCGCCATCAAGAAGATGTCCAAGGAGCAGTGGGACGCGGTCATCGGCGTCAACCTCACCGGCGCTACGCTCCTCGTCCGCGACGCGGTCGCGAAGATGGTCGAGACGGGCACGAGGCCCGGCGTCGTCGTCAACATGTCGAGCATCGCGCGTCACGGCAACCGCGGGCAGTCGAACTACACCGCCGCGAAGGCCGCGCTCGCCGCCAACACCGTCACCTGGTCGCGCGAGTTCGGCGCGTTCGGCGTCCGCGTCGGGGCCATCGCGCCCGGCATGATCGAGACGCCGATGACGCAGGGCATGAACCAGAAGGCGCGCGACGCGCTGGTCGCCGCGATCCCCGTCAGCCGAATCGGCGTGCCGGAGGACATCTGGCTCGGCGTGAAGTTCATCCTCGAGTGCGAATACTTCAACGGCCGTACCATCGACATCGACGGCGGCCTGTCGATGTGAGCGTGTGGTAGATCAGCGCTCCGGATGAGCATCCTGAGCGCGCGCGGTCTCACGAAGGCCTACGGACCGCAGGTCCTCCTGGACGGCGTCGCGCTCACCGTCGAGGAGGGGGATCGCATCGGCGTCCTCGGCGTCAACGGCACGGGAAAATCCACGCTCCTGCGCGTCATGGCGGGGCTCGAGGTCGCCGACGGCGGCACGGTCGATCGCCGGCGCGGCGCGGGCGTGCTCTACCTCGCGCAGGAGCCGAAGCTCGATCCCGACAAGACGCCGGCGGAGATCGTCCTCGAGGGCCTCGCCGGGTGGAGCGAAGCGACGAGCCGCTACGCGGCGGTGACGCGCGCGATCGAGGACGGCGACGCGTCGCCGGAGCGGCTGGCCGAGCAGTCGCGCCTCGGCGAGGACGTCGACCGCCTCGGCGGGTGGGAGCGCGGCCACGTCGCCGAGGGCATCCTCGGCAAGCTCGGCATTTTCGAGGACACGCAACGCCGCCAATTGGTGGGCACGATGAGCGGCGGCGAGAAGCGCCGCGTCGCGCTCGCGCAGATCCTCGTCGCGGCGCCGGAGCTCGCCATCCTCGACGAGCCGACCAACCACCTCGACGCCGAGACGATCGAGTGGCTCGAGGGCTACCTCGTGGACGAGTTCCGCGGCGCCGTGCTCATGGTCACCCACGATCGCTACGTCCTCGACGCGGTCGCGACGCGCATCGTGGAGCTGTCGCGCGGCAAGCTGACCGAGTTCACCGGCAACTACGGCGCGTACCTCGAGAAGCGCGAGGAGCTCGAGATGCACGAGGCGCGCGTCGAGCAAAATCGCCTGAACTTCGTGCGCAACGAGCGCAAGTGGCTCATGCGCGGCGCCAAGGCGCGGACGACGAAGCAGAAGGCGCGCATCCACCGCGCCGAGGCGGCGATCGCGATCGAGGCCCCGAGAGCGCAGGAGCGCGTGCGGCTCGAGGGCACGGACGTGGCGCGCACCGGCAAGTCGATCCTCGACCTCGAGGACGTGACGCTCGAGATCGGCGACACGCACCTCTTCGCCGGCCTGTCGCTCAACATGGTGCCTGGCGATCGCATCGGCGTCCTCGGCAAGAACGGCTCGGGCAAGACGTCGCTCCTGCGCGCCATCACCGGCGACCTCGCGCCGGCGGCGGGGAAGGTCACCGTCGGCAAGAACACGAAGATCGTGCTCTTCGATCAGGCGCGCGCCCAGCTGGAGGACGACTGGTCGATCTACGACAACGTCGCGGAGCGCCAGGGCGCCGAGGCGACGGGCGGCGGCATGGTCGCGATCGGCGATCGGACGGTGAACCTGAAGACCTACCTCGAGCAGTTCCTGTTCGAGCCGAGCAAGCAGCGGCAGAAGGTCGGCGCGCTGTCGGGCGGCGAGCGCGCGCGCGTGGCGCTCGCCAAGGCGCTAAAGAGCGGGGCCAACCTGCTGCTGCTCGATGAGCCGACCAACGATCTGGACATCTCGACCCTCGGCGCGCTCGAGGAGATGCTCGTGGAGTGGCCGGGCTGCGCGATCGTCGTCAGCCACGATCGCGCGTTCTTGAACCGCGTCGCGACGTCGATCCTGGCGTTCGAGCCGGGGAAAGTCACCGCGTACGCGGGCAACTACGACACGTATATGGCGCTTCGCCCCGAGCCGGGGACGCCGTCGCAGGCGCCGCCGAAGCCCGCCGCGTCGCTCGCGGCCGCGCCCGCGCCCAAGGCTCCCGCGAAGAAGCTGACCTACGCCGAGCGCATCGAGCTCGACGGCCTCATGGACCGGATCACCGCGGCCGAGGCGCGCGCCGCCGGCCTCGAGGCGACGCTCGCCGATCCCACGCTGTACGCGACGCGCGCCGGCGACGCGGTGAAGCTGCAGGCGGAGCTCGCCGCCGCGCAGGCCGAGGCGCGCGCCCTCACCGCGCGGTGGGAGGAGCTCGAGGCGCGCCGCGGCTGACCGCGCGCGGGCGCGCGGCGGTCAGAAGTCAGAAGAAGGCGATGCCGCCGAGCGTCAGCGTCGTCTGCGCGCGCGACAGGCGCGGCGGGCTGCTGGTCTCGTAGAGGCCGCTCGTCGCCTCGTCGTGGCGAAGCTCGAGGCGCACGATGAGGTGCTCTTGCGGCCGCTGCTCGAGCGTGACCGTGCCCTCGCCGATCGTCCCGGCGTAGCCCGCCAACCACGGCACGCCGAGCTCGTCGCGGAAGGCCTCGAGCCGCAAGCCCGCCGCCCAGGTCTCCGCGAGCTGGTAGCGACCATAGCCGGCGATGCCGTACCAGGTCGCGGGCGCGGAGTCGGTCAGGATGGCGCCGCTCACCGTCGTCCCGGCGTGCGCGCGGTCGAAGCCGACGTGCCCGTTCACGGCGAGCAGCAGCGCGTCGGTCGGCCTCACGACGACGAACGCGTCGAACAGATTGCGCATCGCGAGCGTGGCGTCCTGCTCCGCGCCGCCGAGCCAGTTCAGCGTCGCGCTCACCTTGTCGGACGGCGTCCAAACGAGCTGGGCGCCCACGCTCTTGGACCTGTTGTTGTCGATGACCGTGTTCCAGCCGTTGCTGACGTTCAGCTGCGCGCTGAACGTCGGGCTGACGGTGTAGATGGCCCGCGCGCCCGTCGCGTAAAACGGCGTCAGCTGGAACAGCAGCGACCGCGAGAAGTGGATGTTGTCCTTCGCGTTCAGCCCCTCGTAACCGATGTGCGAGACGAAGATGCCCATGTCGACCTCGAGCGACGCGTCCGGCCCACCCGGCATCGGCGCCTTGTAGCCGCCAAAGGCCTGCTGAAGGTGTCGGAACGCGTTGTACGACGGCAGCGTGTCCTTCGCGTTCTCGCTGCCGGACGAGCTGTAGTACGCGTCCGGCTCGTCGCCGCCCTGGAACGTCAAGCGCGCGAGCGCGGTGCCGGCGCCCGCGTGCCCTTCGAATTGCAGGTCGACCGCGGCCACCTGGATCGAGAACGAGTTGTGGCGCGTGTCGAAGGCGCGGACCGTGTTCGTGCGCGACGCCGGATCGTTGAAATTGTAGCCAAAGTACGCGTCCACCCAGCCGCCGAGCGTCAGCTTCCAGTCGCCGCCGGCGCCCTCGACGGTGATGGGCTTCGGGAGCGTCTGCGCCGTCGCCACAGCCGGCGCAAGAACGGACAACGCAAACGCCGCCGCGCCCCACGCCATCGCGCTCCTGAACCCACCCCGTACTCGTCGACCCTCGACACCCCGAGCGCCGTAGACGCCGCCGCCGCCGCCGCCGCCCCGAGCGCCGTGGATGCCGACACCCCGAGCGCCGTAGACCCCGGCGCCCTGAGAGCCGGCGCAAGCGCCGGCGAAAACAAGAAGACGATCACGCTTGAATTTCCATGAAAAGATGTTGCGCAGCGCGCGTCGATGGCGCATGAGTGAATTTGTACCTTTCGCGCCGGAGTCGATGGCCCTCGCGGACTTCAATCGAGATTACCCGATCACGCTGCTCGAGCGCGCGGGGGTCGATTTGCCCGCCGAGGGCGACGCGTCGGTCAAGGTAGGAATACACGACGCGTCGCGCGTCGAGTGGAGCGTCTCGCTCGCCCTCCCGAGCAAGGGCGCGAAGAAGGTCAGCTACTCGATCGAGGTGGAGATGGAGATCCCCTCGAACGCCTTCGCTCGGCACTCGCCGTGGGACCAGCTCCAATCGTTCACGCGTCTCGACGGTCCCGCCGAGATCGGACGCACGGCGGACGTCGTCACGATCGACGCGCTCCGCCGCCGGGCGCTGGCGCTGGCGTCGAAGCTCGCGCGCGCGAGCGAGGGCTTCGCGCGCCACTGCCGCCTCGCGAGCTCTATGATGCGCGAGGCGCCGCCCCAAGATCTCGAGAGCGTGCTCCTCGTGTGGATCGACGCGGCCGTTCGGATGGTGGACGTCGCGCGCGAGCGGCTCGAGCCGCCGCCCGGCGACGAGCCCGCGGAGCTCGCGCGTGAGCGGAGCCTCGTCGACGAGTACGCGAGTGTCCGGCTGCTGGAGATGCTCGCAGGCGTCGAGCGCGCGCTCGCGGCGACGCTGGTCTCTCGCCACGCCGCCGCCCTCGGGCCGGTCGTCGCCCGCGTCGAGGCGCGCGTCGCCGACGCGCTCGAGCGTGAGGTCGGTCGCCGGTCGAAGAAGAAGTACATCGTCGCCGACCCGAGCGGAGCGGTCGCGCTCGAGCGCTACCTCGACCGCGCCAGCCGCCTGAAGAAGCACTTCCAGGAGGTGCTCTTTCTCGAGCCCGAGCGCTTCGAGGTGGCCGCCCGCATCCACCACTGGGTGGCGTCCTTCGTCGCGGTCATCGCGTCGACGTGGGCGTTCATCTGGCAGATCATGCTCATCAACCGCGCGCCGTCGGTCGGCAGCCGCGTCGGCTCGGGCGTCGTGCTCCTCGCCGTGATGGGCGGGGTCGTCTACGCGAGCAAGGATCGTCTGAAGGAGGTCGGCCGCGCGTGGATCAGCGGCCACGTGCACCGCTTTTACGCGCAGCGCGTCGCGCGCTTTCGCGCGCCGGCGCGCCGCCTCCCCGGGCGCGACGTCATCGTCGCCGCCCGCGAGTCGATCGACAGTCGCACCACGCAGATCCCCGACAGCTTGAACCCCGAGAGCGGCGCGACGATGCCGGCGACGATGATCCGCTACGTTCAGAAGGGGCACATCGACGGCGCGCGCGGGCTCTTCGAGCAAGGCGTCCGGCGCATCAAGCACGTCTTTCGGTACGACTTGTCGCCGCTCTTCGCGCGGCTCGACGACGCCGAGAAGCCGGTCCCGGTGCTCGACGCCGTCACCCACCGCGTACGCTTCACGAACGCGCCGCGCTGCTACCGTGTCCCGGTGCGCGTGCGCGTGCAGACGGCAGAGGGCGTCGTCCTCGAAGCGGCGACGATCGTGCTCCACAAGCGCGGCCTCGATCGCCTCGAGCGCAGCGACGACGAGCAGAGCGATCCCGAGCTCTGGCGCTTGACCGCGAGCGGGACGGAGCGCGTCGCTGCGGAGACGCCGAAAGATTCGGGCATCGAGCCGGACGCGAGCTGAGCGTCCTCTCGCCACGAAGCCGCGCGGCGTGCCCCGCCGCGCGCGAGCAGCCTCGGCCGCGGCCGCGGGGACGAAGACGCCGGGCCCCCCGCCGCGGTCGTGGTAAGAGGCGCGGCGTGGACCGCGCCCGGGCCTTCCCGCACTTCGACGCCGCGTGGGTGCTCCACGCCGATGAGGACGTGCTCGTCGTCGACAAGCCGACGGGCGTGACCACCCAGGCCGCCGATCCGGAGCGGCCCGATGACGTGCTCACGCGCCTGCGCGCCGAGCCCGGGCTGCTCGCGGCGGGAGCATACCTAGGCGTCCACCAGCGCCTCGATCGCGACACGAGCGGCGTCCTGGTCCTTGCCGCTCGCCGGGAGGCCAACGCCAAGCTGGCGGCCGCCTTCGAGGGGCGCGCCGTTCGGAAGCGCTACGTCGCGTGCGTGCGCGGCTGGCCCGCCAAGGTCGCCAAGGCGACGCTGAAGGACCGGCTCGCGCCCGGCGAGCACGGGCGCATGCGCGTCCTCGGCCCGAGGGAGGGAGGCGGCGCCCCGGCGGTCTCGCACGTACGCGTCCTCGGACGCGAGGGTGACCGCGCGATGCTGGAGGTCGAGCTCGAGACCGGGCGCACCCATCAGGCGAGGGTCCAGCTCGCGCACGCCGGCGCGCCGATCGCGGGCGATCGCCTCTACGGCGGCGCGCCGGCGTCGCGCCTGATGTTGCACGCCGCGGACCTCGCGCTGCCCGACGGGCGGCGCTGGTCGAGCCCCCCACCCGAGGAGCTCGCGGCCTGGCTGCGCCGCGGCGACCTTGGCGCGGGCGTCTACGACGCACCGGACGCTCTCGCCCGCGCGCTCGCGCAGGCGGCCCGGGCGCGCTATGGCCTCGGCCATGCGGCGGGCGCGGGGGAGCGCGCGACCACGGCGTTTCGCCTCGTCCACGAGGCGGGCGACGGCCTGCCGCACCTTGCCGTGGACGTGTACGGCGAGCACCTCGTCGCGCAGCTCTACGACGACGAAAGCGGCCCCTGGCGGGACGCGGCGCGGCGCGAGCGCGTCCTGGATGCGCTCGCCGCGCTGGGATTCGACGGGGTGTACCTCAAGGTGCGCCCCAAGCAGGCCAACACCCTCGTCGACACCCGCCGCGAGGACCTCGCCCCAAAGCTCCCCGTGCGCGGCGTGCCCGCGCCGGATCCGCTCGTCGTCTTCGAGGAGGGCATCCCGTACGAGGTTCGCCTCGGCGACGGCCTGTCGACGGGCATCTTCCTCGACCAGCGCGCCAACCGGCGGCGCGTGCGCGAGCTCGCGGCCGGCGGCAGCGTGGTCAACCTGTTCGCGTACACGTGCGCGTTCAGCGTCGCGGCGGCGCGCGGTGGCGCGTGGCGTACCATCAGCGTCGATGCGTCGGTGGCGGCGCTCGAGCGCGGGCGCGCCAACATGCGCGTCGCCGGCGTGCTCGACGCCGCGGAGCACCACTTCGTCGCCGAGGACGCGTTCGCATGGCTCGCGCGCCAGGCGAAGGCGACCGAAAAGAAGGCGAAGGAGGCGGGTCTTCACGACCTCGTCCTGCTCGACCCGCCGAGCTACTCGTCGACGAAGAAGCGCCGGTTCGTCGCCGACCACGACTACCCAGAGCTGGCGGCGCTCGCCCTCGGCATCTTGCGTCCGGGCGGGAAGCTGCTCGCCTGCACCAATCACCGGGGCATCTCGAAGGGGCGCTTTCGCAAGATGCTCTTCGACGCGGTCCGCAAAGCAGGGAAGGAGGCGGCGAGCATCAAGGACACGCCGGAGCCGCTTGATTTTCTGCCGGCCGTGGGCGCGGAGTCGCATCTCAAGGCGGCGGTGGTGACTCTGGCGAGCTGAGGGGTGGGGGGAGAGCCTGCTCGTGATTGGTACAATCAGTTGGTGGAACCAATTGGTGGAACCAATTGGTTGTGCCAATACGTTGGGCCAATTGAGCGTACCAACGCCCTTCGCGCTCCGCGCCTC
>JAYVXL010000404.1:0-5922 GCA_043785185.1 Myxococcales bacterium | reverse complement strand
GCGCGGCGCCCGTGCCGGTGAGCTCGCTCGTCGGGATTTCCAGCGCGATCGTGTGGCAGTTGAAGCCCGCGACGCCGTCCTGCGCCGTCCCCTTGGGGCGCAGGTTCGCGAGGTCGAAGACGCCGCCGAGGTCGACGTAGAAGCCGTCGTCGCGCGGGCCGACCCAGGAGCGACCGTTCTTGGTGTCGAACGGGGTGATGAAGCCGGCCGCGAACGCGTCGTCGTACTTCGCGCCAGCGGCGATGACCGCCTGGGTTCGCGGGCCGATGTTGATCGGCGCGATCTTCGCCTCGTTGATCTGCGTCGTGGCGACGCCGCCTTCGACGCGGATGACTTGGTAGGTCTGCGCGTTGCCGGCGATTTGCGCGAAGAACTCCTTGCCGCCGCCGAGGGGGAGCCCGAGGTCCGCCGGGTCGGCGCTCGGGAAGCCGGTCGAGTTGAAGAGGATTTGGTAGGTCACGACGTCCTTCAAGGACGCGTTGCCGCGGGCGATGTGGATCTCGTAGAGGACGTCGTCGGAGAACTGGTGGAAGTTCGGGCCGCCGCTGGGCTCCTCGAGCGGGATGTAGGACGCCACGATGTTCAGCTTGTCGTGCGTGCCGGGCGTGACCCAAGCCCAGAGGTCTGTGTTGTCGGCGGCGGGGTCACGCGAGATGGCCGGCGCCTCCCGATGGCTGGACGCGCTCGCGATCGAGGCGACCGAGACGCACGAAAAGGCCGCGAGGAGCGACGAGACGAAATGACGACGCTTCATGGGAGTTCCTCCAAACGAAAATTGAATCGGTAGAAAGTAGGCGGCGAGGCCGCCGGGACCATGCGCGGCGAGCGCCGCGATCACTTGAGGACGTAGACCGTCCCGCTCTTGTTGGCCTGGCCGTCGGCCCACGCGAACACGCCGGTGTTGCGCGCGCGGTGCAGGCCCGACGACTCGGTGAACTTGCCAATCGTCTTCTGCACGGCGTCGCCGAGCAGCGCGCGGGCGCCGCCGGCCACCGGGAAGGTGTAGACCGCGTCCGTGCCGAGCGACTCTTCGAGGGCGCTGACCACGACCATCGACTCGTCGGCCGAGAGGGCCAAGCCGCTGGGGAAGCCGACGACGATGTCGTGGGCGAGCTCCGTCGGCGCGCCGCCGGCGATCTTGAAGACGCTGCCGTGGCGCGTAGAGGCGCCGGCCGCGTCGAGGACGAAGACGTCGCCGGCCTTGGTGACCGCGATGCCCGCGGGCTCGCGCATCGGCTCGCCGGTGGCCAGCGCCGTCGCCGTGCCGCCCCCGACCGGCATCTTGTAGACCGCCGCGACGAGCTTGACGCCGCGCAGGATCGACCCGGTGTAGTAGAGGCTATCGCCGCGGACCTCGACGCCGCGCGGCGAGGTCCCCTGGGTGCCCCCGAGGACGGACGGCGCTCCGCCGCCGACGCCCATCGAGAACACCGCGCCGAGCTCGTCGGTCGCGCTCTCGTAGCCGCTGTCGGCGATGAGGAGCGTCTTGCCGTCGTCGGTGATCGAGATTCCGAACGGCGAGACGAGCGGCGCGCCGGCGAACAGCTTGGTCAACCCGGTGCCGTCGGCGCCCACCTTGAAGACCGCGGGGCCTTCTTTCGGGGAGACGGCGGTGAAGTAGATTTGCTTCCCGTCGGGATCCGGCGTCGCGTCGAACGGCGAGACGAACTGCGCGTCGTTCGCCGCCTTCGCGATCGCGACGGGCCCCGCGGGCCCGCCGCTGCTGCCTCCGCTGCTGCTCCCTCCGCTGCTGCCTCCGCTCGATCCGCTGGTGTCCTTGTTCTCGCTGCTCCCGCATGCCGCGCTACCCGCGAACGTGACGAGCGCAGCCGCTGCGAGCAACCTTTGAATGTCGTTCATTCGACGACCTCCTTGCAGGTTGTGTTACGCGCGGCGGGTAGAGCGCGGTTGCATCCAAACACCGCGCATCTACCGATTTTTCCTGCGTCTTTTGCGGCGATCCGGCCGCACCTCTCGCGCGTTGAGCGCCGCCGAAAGAGGAGCGAGCATGGCCGGGGCGGCATCGGCGATACTCGCGGGCGCGATGCTCGTCACACCCATCGGCTACGCGCGAACACCGTTCGGTGAGAAGGCCGACGCGCCGCGCCAAGCGGTGACCGCGAAGAACGTGACGGGCACGATCGAGCTCTTGCCCGAGTATGAGCACGCGCTCGAAGACCTCGCGGGCTTCGATCGCATCTGGCTCGTCTATTGGTTCCATCTTAGCGAAGGCAGCTGGCGCTCGAAGGTGCTGCCGCCGCGGAGCGAACAGCGCCGCGGCGTGTTCGCGACGCGCTCGCCGCACCGCCCGAACCCGATCGGCCTCTCGTGCGTCCGCCTCGAGGCCGTCGACGGGCTCATCCTGCGCGTGCGCGATCTCGATCTCGTCGACGGGACGCCGGTGCTCGATGTGAAGCCGTACCTCGCGTACGCCGACGCGTTCCCCGACGCGACGGACGGGTGGCTCGGCGCGGAGGACCCCATCGCCGCGTACGAGGTCGTGTGGGCGGAGGGCGCGCGCGCGCAGGCCGAGTGGCTCGCGCGCGAGCACGGCGTCGCGCTCGCCTCGCGCGTCGCGGAGACCCTCGCGCTCGGACCGCAGCCGCACCCGTACCGCCGCATCCGCAAGGACGGCGACGCCCTGCGCCTCGCGCTCAAGGAGTGGCGCGTGCGCTTCCGCGCCGACGGTCGCGTGCTGACGGTCCTCGGCGTGGCGAGCGGATACCGCCACAGCCAGCTCTTCGCCGAGCCGGCGGACCCCGCGCTGGCGGCACATCGCGCGTTCGTGGAGCGGTTCGGGTGATACGATGGCCCTCCGCATGGCCACAGTGAACGCGAAGGAAGCGCTCGATCCGAAGGAGCAGGGCGCCGTCCTCGTCCTCGACGAGATCGTACGCCGCGCCGTCGCCCGCGGCGCGAGCGACATCCACCTCGAGCCGAAGCACGATCGCCTCGGCATCCGCCTGCGCGTCGACGGTTACATGGTCAGCGAGCAGAGCGTCGCGGTGGACCTCGGGCCGCTCGTCATCTCGCGCGTGAAGGTGCTCGCGCGCATGGACATCGCCGAGCGCCGCGTGCCGCAAGACGGCCAGCTCACGCTGGAGCCCGACGGCAAGCGCGTGCACCTGCGCGCGTCGACGTTCCCCTGCTCGCAGGGCGAAAAGCTCGTCTTGCGTCTCCTCATGGGCAACAAGCTCATCCCCTTCGAGCACCTCGGCATGGACGCGCCGACGCAACAGTACATCCGCGACGTCGTCACCCGCCCGCAGGGCTTCCTCGTCACAAGCGGCCCGACCGGCGCCGGCAAGACGTCGACGCTCTACGCGTTCCTCCAGCTGATCGACACACAGCGCGTGAACGTGATGACGCTCGAGGATCCCATCGAGGTCGAGGTGCCCGGCATCACGCAAGGCCAGACGCACGTGCGCGCCGGGTTCACGTTCTCGGTGGGCCTGCGCGCGTGCCTGCGTCAGGACCCGGACGTCATCCTCGTCGGCGAGATGCGCGACGCCGAGACCGCCGCGATCGCGCTGCAGGCCGCGCTGACCGGCCACTTCGTCATGTCGACGCTCCACACGAGCGACACCGTCGAGTCGGTCGTCCGCCTCATCGATCTCGGCCTCGAGCCGTGGATCGTCGCGAACGCGCTCTCCGCCGTGCTCGCGCAACGCCTCGTGCGCGTCGTCTGCGACAACTGCAAGGACATCGCGCGCCTCGACCAAGACCTGTGGGACGGCGATGACGTGCTGCTGCCCGCCGGCAGCGAGATCCTGCGTCCGCGCGGGTGCGCCAAGTGTTTCAAGACGGGCTACCGCGGACGCTCCGGCATCTTCGAGGTCCTCGCGATGGACGACGAGATCCGCGAGCTCATCAAGCAGAAGGCGCCGGCGCGCGAGTACAGGATCGCGCGCAAGGCGCGGAAGCTCCCGTCGCTGCGGCGGCTCGGCTTCGAGCGCGTGCGCGCCGGCGTCACGACGGTCGACGAGGTCCTTCGCGTCACCTGACGAG
Source organism: Myxococcales bacterium (assembly GCA_043785185.1). GTDB lineage: Bacteria > Myxococcota_A > Polyangia > Polyangiales > Polyangiaceae > JANYHK01. Next base: position 1,914 of record JAYVXL010000404.1, on the reverse strand, counting down.
CGCGCGCGTCACGTGAGGAGCACGCCGACGGTGGGCGCTCATGCCTCCGCGGCGCGCACGATCGGAAGCGCGCGCGCGAGCCGCTCGGCCAGCTCGGCGTCCGTCGATGCGCGGATCGTCACGTGGCCGACCTTGCGCCCGGGCTTGGGCTCCTTGCCGTACAGGTGCAGGTGCGCGCCCGGCACCGCGAGGACGTCCGCCGCCGCGGGGATGCCGCCGATGAGGTTCAGCATCACCGACGGCGTCACCGAGCGCGTCTCGCCGAGCGAGAGGCCGCGGATCGCGCGCAGGTGGTTCTCGAACTGGCTCGTCTCCGACCCCTCGATCGAGAAGTGCCCGGAGTTGTGCACGCGCGGCGCCATCTCGTTGGCGAGCAGCTCGTCTCCCGACTGAAAGAGCTCGATCGCCAGGACGCCGACGTAGTCGAGCTTCGCGGTCACGCGCTCGGCGTAGCTGCGCGCCTTGGCGTCGAGCGCCGGCGTAAGGCCGGGCGCCGGTGCGCGGGAGACACGGAGGATGCCTGCGCGGTGCTCGTTCTGGACGAGCGGGTACGCGCGCACCTCGCCGGCCTGGCTACGCACCGCGAGGATCGACAGCTCCCGATCGAACGCGACGTGGCTCTCCAGGATCGACGGCACGCCGCCGAGCGCCGCGTGCGCGCTCGCCACGTCCGCCGGCGACTCGAGTCGCACTTGCCCCTTGCCGTCGTAGCCGCCGCGGCGCGTCTTCAAGTACGCGGGCAATCCCAGGCGATGCACCGCCTCTTCGAGGCTCCGCGCGTCGTCGACGCGCGCGAACTTCGCGGTCGGGATGCCGAGCTCTTGGAAGAACGTCTTCTCGGCGAGGCGATCTTGCCCGACCTCCAGCGCGCGTGGCGGAGGGAACACCGGCACGCGCGACGCGAGCCACTGCACCGGCCCGATCGGGGCGCTCTCGAACTCGTAGGTGACGACCTGCGCGCGGCGCGCGAGCTCGTCCAGGCGTGCGCGATCGTCGTACGCCGCGACGACGAGGTCGCCGAGGCCGCGCACGCAGGCGCTGTCCTGTGGGTGCAGGAAGGTGAACGCCTCGCCCATCGGGATGCCCGCGAGCGCGAGCATGCGACCGAGCTGGCCTGCGCCGAGGACGCCGATCACGCCTTGGGCCTCCTTCGGAGCTTGGCCGCCTCCGCAGGCGGAGCGGCGCTCGGATCGGGCTCGGCGAGGACGGCGCGCGTCTGCTGGTCGCGGAAGAGGCGCACCGCCTCGCGCGCGTACGCGCTCTTGCAACCGACGATCTGCGCCGCGAGGAGCGCCGCGTTGATGGCGCCGGCGCGGCCGATCGCGAGCGTCCCGACCGGGACCCCCGCCGGCATTTGCACGATGCTGAGGAGCGAGTCCATGCCGTGCAGCGCCTTCGACTCCACGGGCACGCCGAGGACCGGCAGCACCGTCTTCGAAGCGGCCATCCCCGGCAAGTGCGCGGCGCCGCCGGCGCCGGCGATGATGACCTCGAGCCCCCGCCCTTCGGCCTTGGCGGCGTAGTCGAAGAGGAGGTCGGGCGTGCGGTGCGCGCTCACGACCTTCGTCTCGTACGGGACGCCGAGCTGGGTCAGCGTCTCCGCCGCGTGCTGCATCGTTTCCCAGTCGCTCTTGGAGCCCATGATGATGCCGACGGTGGGACGCATTCGGGGTGCGGCGGAGGATAAGCCAAATCCCGGCCGCACGGTATGGCCGCGCGCCGCGGAACTCCGGCGGCGCCGGGGTGTCTGCCCCCGGCGAGGCCATCCCCATGCGAATTCGAAACGTCGCGCGCGCGCTCATCCTCTCGTTGACGGCCCTCGCGCTCGGGAGCTGCCAGCGCGACGCGGGCCGGCCGGCCACGGCGCCCCGTGCGAGCGCGGCGATCCGCGGGCCCGGCGGGCCGCTGGCGATG
>JAYVXL010000403.1:0-17859 GCA_043785185.1 Myxococcales bacterium | reverse complement strand
CGGCCTCGGCGGCCTTGTACAAGCGCTCGGCCGCCTCGGCGTATTTGCCCTGCTGGTACTGAATGAGACCGATCTCGCGGCGCGCGGCGACGTGCTCGGGGTTGAGCTCCAGCGTCCGCTCGTACGCCGCGATGGCCTCGTCACGCTTGCCGAGGTGGGTGAGGCCGAGCGCCAGCTGCGCGTGGCCCTCGACGAGCTCCGGCTTGTGCTGGACGGCCGCCTTCCACGACTCGGCCGCGTTGGCCCAGTCGCCGGCCATCTTGTAGGTGATGCCGAGGTGGAAGTGGGCGTCCGCGTGGTCCGGCTTGGACGTGATCGCGCGCTTGTACGCCTTGATCGCCTCTTGCAGATTCCCGCTGTTTCGATAGGCCATCCCGAGCTGGAACCGCTTGTGCGGATCGTTCGGGTGGATCAAAAGTTGCGTGGTCAGCAGGTCGATCGTCCGCGCGATCTGCGGATCTGCCATCCGTCCGATCATACCCGAAGCCCCCGGAGCAATGGGGGAACAATGGCGCGCGCCCGGAGACCGCCTCGACCGCGAAATCGTCGAGGGAAACCCGCGAAATTCAGCCCCCGACGCGGGCCATCGCCGAGAAGTGGTCCGTGAAATGACGATGGAGCTGCCGCCACTCGGCGTACGTCGCGGTGTCGTTGCCGAGCCGCTCCTGCCACGTCGCGTCCACGCGCGCGCGGCGCTCGAGCGACGCGAGGCCGTACTTGGCGAAGGTCGCCTCCTCTTGCTCGGGGAACACCTCGAGCTCCGCCCGTAGCGACGCGTACTGCGTGAGGCTCAGCTCGTCGGAGACCGACTCGGGCGGCGGCATCATGACGCTCTCGGGTGGCGGCAGCTCGAAGTCGTCCGACAGGCGCACCGAGTCGTACGGGCTCGCGTCGCCGGGCAACGTCGCGCTCGACTCGGTCGCCGCGGCGCCGATGACGAGGCCCGCCTGCGCGGTGTCCGTCGGATCCTCTTCGATGACGAGCGCGCGCGTCTCGACCGCGGTGGCGAGGCCATCGTCGATCCCGCCGCTCGCCGGATGCGCGCGCGCGGCGGGGATAAAGAGCGGCCCGTCGGCCGAAGGCGGCATCGCGGCGAGCAGCGACGGCGCGGCGGGCGGCAGGCTCTTGGGCATCTGGATGCGCATCGTGCCCGAGCTGCGGCGCGGCGCGACGCGCAGCTCGAGGGGCGCCGGCTTCTTGATCGCGGGCGGCGCCCCCACCGGCTCCTCCAGCAACTGCGCGAGCTGCGCGCGGAGCGGCGCCTCCGCCGCGAGCCGCCGCGCCCACGCGCGCTGCAGGCGGAGCATGTCGTTCGGCTCGAGGCCGCGCGCCTTCAGGAACGCCGTCGGCTCCTCGGCCGCCGCCCACGCGCGCGAGAAGCGCGTCCACACGGCGAGGTCGTCGTCGAGCGGCGGGATCGAGCGTCGATACCCCTCCTGCTCGCGCGCGAGCGCCTCGTCGAGCTCGCCGGTGAGCGGTCCCTCCGCCTCCACGTCCTCGGCCAGCGCGTCCGCCCACGCCTCGTCGATCGCCGGCCAATCCGCCTGGCCGATGCCGAGATGATCGAGCACGATTTCCAGCGGAAAACCCTCACCAACGGCCGCGTACACCGCGGCGTACGCGGTGACCGACAGGCCGCGCGCGCGCTCAGCCATCGACGTCCGCCTTGAGCTCCCGCAGCGCCGAGCGGCCGCGCCCGAGCGGGAACGCCTTGCGGACGACCAGCTCGAGCTGCCCGTTGTTCGGCTCGATCAGCACCGTGTCGATCGACGGCCGCGCCACGTCGGTCCTGTCGTCGTAGCGCGCCTCGAGCACGATGGGCAGGGGAGGGAGCGCGAACGCGAAGAGGTCGGCGGACATGCCGAGGATCGAGATCGGATCGCCGGGCGCGAGCCCGTGCTCGAACACGAGCGCCGAGGACGCCACGTTATTGTGCCGCACGTCGAAGTCGAGCGGCATCAGCGGCATGCGCGTCTTCTTCCACTCGGCGTCGAACGTGCCGGCGTACGCCGCGCGCGGCGCCCAATGCGGGAGGATCGCGCCGATGCCCGCGGGCGGGTGCTTGTCCTTGGACGTCTTGTGTGGCGCGCCGGGGTGCTCGATCTGCGGCGCGAGCTTACCGACCAGCGTCTTGTCGCTCTTGGCCACGCCGACGCCCGCCGGGTTGCGCGCCTCGACGACGGCGTGGTCCTCGCTCACGCCCCCGTACGCGCGCTCCCACTCGATCGGCATCTCCTCGAAGGGCACGGCGGCGCTGATGGCGACTTCCATGATCCCCCGGAAATACTCGCGCATTCCGTGCACGCGTAGGCTCACCGTCTTGGCCTTCGCGGAGATGCCGACGTCGACGTAGGGCACCTTCTTCTTCGCCATTGCCTTGCCGAGGATGACGACGTCGGTGCCGCGCTTGTCCGTGCACACGTCGCTCGGGTAGAGCACGCTCGAGCGTTCGGGGTTCTTCGGATCGCGCAGCACGTCGGCCACGCGCACGGGCGCGGGCGCGTCCGCGGGGACGAGCTTGCCGTCCTTGCCGAGCTTGAACGTCGCCTTCACGATGACGACGACGACCTCGCGCCCCGCGCGATCGAGCGTCGGCACGTCGAGCGCGGCGAAGCGGGTGGCGTTGGCGAGCGGCATCGAGGCGTCGGTCAATATACCGCGAATTCACGCCGCGGGAGCGCGTCGCGGCCCGGGGACGTCAGGGGCGCGGGCGAGCGAGGGCGCCGGGGTCGGCCTTGCCGTCCACCACGAGCGGTCGGCCGAGCGCGTCGACGGCGCCCGCCGCGATGCGCGCGACGTCGGCCGTCCCGGCGCCCGGCGCGTCGGCCGTGAGCGCCCAGAGGCGCGGCCCTACGGTCGCAATTTTGGGGATGCCGAGCGTGTTGTGGCCCATGTCCTTGAAGCTCGGCTGCGAGAACAAGTCGTGCGGCACGATCGAGTGGGTGACGCGCACCTCGTACTTCTTCGAGGGATCGGAGTGGATCGTCTCCTCGCCGACGAAGATCGAGTTCACGATCTCGAGCTGCGGCCCATGGGTCCCGGTCCCGAAGACGAACACCGCGCCGCCGCCGCGCCGCCGCGTCGCGCGGTTGCCGAAGAAGGTGCAGCTCTTCATGATGCAGCTGCTGCGGTCGTTCAGGAACACCCCGGCGCCGACGTCGGCTTCGTTCTCGATGAAGACGCAGCGGTCGAGCGTCGACGTCTGCCCGAGCCCGATGTCGATCCCGCCGCCCTTCGTCGTCACGTTTCGATCGAAGATGCAGCGCTCGAGCGTCGCCGTCCCGGTGCGCAGCAGGATCGCCGAGCCGTTGCGCGTCGCGTGGTTCTCGCGGAACGCGCAGCCCTCGATGCGCACGGTGTTGGCGTTCGGCGACGCGATGGCCCCGGCGTTGTCGCCCGCGCCGTTCGCGAACGTCACGCCGCGGATCTCGTAGCGCAGCTTTTCGCCGAAGAGCTGCATGATCGAGCGCCGCTGCATGCCGTCGAGGACGACCTCGCCGTCGCCCGCCCCGACGAGGGTGAGCGACCGCTGCAGGATGATCGTCGAGCGCAGCGCGTAGACGCCGCCCGCGAGCGTGACGGTGGAGCCGTCGGGCGCCGCCGCGAGGGCGTCGTGCAGCGTGGGCGCGTCGGCGGGGGTGAAGGCGAGCGCGGTCATGGGCGCTTCGTCGCCGACGAGAGGTTGGGGAAGTTGCTCTGGAAGTCCGCGAAGGTCATCGTGAACGCGCCCCCCTTACCGCCGCCTTGCGCGCTGCGGCCCTGCTCGGCCGGCGTCGCGTTGTTGTGGGGGTTGAACAGATTGACCATCTCCGTGCCCGTCTTCGGGTCCGTGTAGACCTTCTGGACCGAGTAGGCGTGGGACGCGAAGATCGCCTTGTCGGGTGGCTGCTCCGCGTTGGTCCACGCGACCATCTCCGTTCCGTTGCGTTGCATGTCTCGCATGGTCTGGAACTCGCCTGCGCCAGACGTCGAGCCGGACGCCGGAGCGCCTCCGGTCAGTCGCGACAGCGCGTCTTGTGGCCACCCGCCGTTGCCGATGCCCTCGTAGCCCTTGCCGCCGCCGTACTCCTGCGCGTACGCCTTCTCGACGACCTCCGGCCAGATCGCGCCGTTGTGGACGATGCCCGCGTTGTCGGGCACGACGCCATCGACGGTCACGGCGTGCGTCGCGCCCGCATCGGTCGAGTGCCACAGGCCGAAGAAGTGGGACGTGTCCTGCGGCGGGTCGTGGAACGTCACGGTGTACGTCCCGTTCCCGTTGTCCTTGACCAACTCCCGGATCGCCTGCGGATCATGCGTGGCGACCGATTGCATCGACGACATCAAGTAGCAGTCGCCCATCCCGCCCTGGCGAACGTCCGACGCCTTGGGGCCGCCGGGACCGAACAGCGGTCCCTTCAGCGTATGCGTGCTGTCGCTCGGCTTGATCGGATCTTTCGCTTCAGGTCCAGCGCCAGGGGCGGCCGCGGGCGGCTTCGGATCCGTGTCCACGTCCTCGAGCGGCCCCGGCTTGTCGAACGGCGTCGCGCCGCTCGGGATGACCGGCTTCGTCCCGACCGGCCCGCCGCCGGGCGCCGCCGGCGGGTCGGCCTCGGGCACCTTCGCGACCTGCGGACCGGCGCCCGCTTCGGCGTCGTTGAAGCGAACCTCGGGCCCACCTTGGATGGTGATCTGCCCGCCCGACGACGACAGCTCGATGCCCTTGCCGGCGTGGATGTGGATCTGGTCGCTCGCGTCGAGCGAGATGTTGCCGTCCTTGAACGTAAGGCTCGCGAGGCTCGTCGACGCGGTGATGGACTTGTCGGTGATGAGGTAGCCGGTGTTCGGCCCGACGGAGACCGAGTATTGCTTGCCCACGCCGGTCACGTGCGACTCGCCCACGTGGACGAGGAGCATCTTGCCGACGTCGAGCGAGTCGGAGGTGCCGATCGACGCGGAGCGCGAGTTGCCGATGTTCGACGTCTCGGTGCTCTTGACGACGTACGAGAGATCTTTCTCCGCTTGGATGCTGATGCTCTCTTTGCCGGCGGCGTCCTCGAACGACAGCTCGTTGTAGCCGAGGTGCGCGCTCGTCGGCAGCGAGTTGCTGCGCCAGCCGCTCTTCGTCGCGTTGTCCGGGAGCGTCCACGGCACCGGCGACGTCTCGTTGTAGACGCGCCCCAGGATGACGGGCCGGTCCGGGTCGCCGTCGAAGAAGCCGACGAGGACCTCGTGGCCGATGCGCGGGATGTTCATCATCCCGAACTTCCCGCCCGCCCAACTCTGGCTGACGCGCACCCAACACGAGGCCGTTTGGTCGTACGCGTGCTCGCGGTCCCAGTGGAACTGCACGCGGACGCGGCCGTACTCGTCGGTGTAAATCTCCTGCCCCGCAGGGCCTACGACGAACGCGCTCTGCACCCCCTCGATGCGCGGCTTCGGCGTCTTTCGTTCGGGGCGGTACGGGGTCTTCGAGAAGACGCCGTTGACGGTCATGAGCCACTCGCCGTTGTGCTCTCCCTCGATGTGGCTCTCGATGAGGAGGATCTTGTTGCCCGGCGCGAGCACGGCGCTCGGGTGGTCTTTCGACGACGAGCCCTGGTTGATGCCGACGATTTTGCCGGGCGCGAGATCGGTCGCGTTCGTGTGGAACGACACGAGCATGCGGCGCCGCCGCTCGGCCTCCATGCTCCGCTTCGCGAGCTTCTGCCCCTCGCCGACCTCGTCGTTGTTCGCGCCGTGCTCGGTGTCGGCGACAGGTTTGTGCTTCTGCTTGGTGTCCCACCAGAAGCCGCCGGGGACGTAGTCGTACTGCTCGTACTTGTCCTCGGCGTCCTTGCCGGAGCCGGTCTGCACGAGCGACTTGAAGAGCGGCGCGCGAAAGTTGTAGTCCTTCAGCACGAATTTGCCGGGCTTCACGCGCTGCGTGAGCGTGACGCTCGCGCAAAAGTCCTGGTCCGCACCGAAGCGCGGCACCATGTGCCCCGCGTACGCGAGCGAGCCGCCGCGTTCGAACTCCTTGTCCGTAGGTTTATCGGCGAGCACCAGCTTGGTGATGACGCCGCCCTTCCCCTGCGTCGCGTCCTGGTGGAAGTAGAACGTGATGCCCGCGTCCTCGAGGAGCCGGCAGACGAAGTCGTAGTCCGACTCGCCGTACTGAACGCAGTACTCGTGCCACGGGTACTTGTCTTTGATCTTGTTGACGACGTCGATCTTCCACTCCATCAGGAGCTCGCGAACGATCGTCGGCGTGTCTTTGTGCTCGTAGATGCGGTTGTTGCGACGCAGCGTGAGCCGCCACATGTCCGGCACGATCGTCAGGTGGTACATCGACTGGCCCGGCGCGGGCTCCGCGTGCACCTGCGACATGCTCGAGACGACGCCGGACCAGACGCGCACGGGGGCCTGCGCCTGGTGGTTCGGGGTCAGAAGCTTGAAGATGGCGCCCTTGCCGACGATGCCCGCGATGTCGACGTCGCTGTCGTCCGAGATCGCGAGGATGCTCACCTCGAAGAGCTCGTTCATCTCCTCGTGGACGGAGAAATGGCGCACGTCGAGCGCTTCGTTCCCGTTCGCGAAGGTGAGCTTGAGGTTGTTCGTTGTGGCGGTCACGGCGCTCTCTTGCTCAAGGCCATGGCCGGACCGGTTTGCTCTGGCCCGGCGTCAGCCCGCCCAGGTGTTTTAGGATTTCCGCGTACTGGGCGTGGCTCGGGGGGTAGACGAGGCGGGCGTCCCCGATCGCATGCGTCTTGGGATCCTCGGCGCGCAGCTGGAGCACGATGGTGCGGTCCGCACTCATCGTCGCCATGCCGATCGTCTTGGGTTCATCGGGCACGTTCCAACTCCTTCATTTCCCCGCCGGGACGGGATCAGTGGCCCAGTACGCACTGAGGTTCGGGTGGGTCGCCGCGTCGGTCGGGTCTCCTCCGTAGTGGCGGGCGGCGCTCTCCGCGAACGTCTCCTCCGGACCTGCGCTGCCGGCTTGCGACTCGTACGCGCTGAGGGTGCCCAGGTCCGCGGTGCGCGCCTTCGTGAAGTCTGCCGAGCCAGAGAGGGTGTTCTTGTCGAGGCCATGGCCGACCTCATGGAGGACGAGGTCGTAGGAGCCATGTCCCTCGCCGGAGGCGGGGACGTGCGCGCCCGCGTCCGTCCCCTGGCCGACCGTGGCGATCACCACCTCGTTTCCGGCGGGGTTGTAGAGCCCGGGGACGTTGTCCCATGTGCTCCCCGGCGGCCAACCACGCGGCGCGACGCCCTTCAGGCTCGTCAGGTGGTCGGTCACGGACCCTTCGCACACGACCACCTTCGTACCCTGGTCGACGAGTCGCTGGAGCGCCGTCGACGGGTACTGTACGAGGCGCTCCTTGACCAGCGCGACGTCGGCGGCGGTGCCGCTCCCGCCGGTCTTCAGCACCTTGTCGGCCAGCGCGCTGCGCTTGGCCATCTCGTCGGCGGGGACCGCGGCGGGCACGGGGACGTCGACGCCCTTTTGCGGGGCCACCGGCGGGGGCTTCGCGCGCGGCGGGGGCGCGGGGTCCAGGTCGTCTCCGGGACCTGCGAGCTTTGCCTCGTCCACGGCGCCCGGCTTCTCGAGCCCGGTGCGCCCCGTCGGGATCACCGGCGGCGTGCCCGGCGGTCCGCCCGACGGCGGTGAGGGCGCCGTCGCCGCCGGCACTTGCGCCACGGTCGGCGCCTTGCCGGCGCCGGACGGGTTGATTTGCACCTGCGGTCCGCCCTGCACGATGACGCGGTTGCTCGCCGTCGTGACCTCGAGCGAGGTGCCTGCGTGGAACAGGACGACGTCCTCCGCGTGGATCGCGATGTTGCCGTTGAGCAGCGTCACGCTCGCGTGGCCCGTCGACATCGTGATGAGCTTGTCGCTGATGACGATGCCCGTCGTCTTGCCGACCGAGAGCGCGTACTGCTTGCCGACGCCGATCGTGTACGTCTCGCCGACGTGCATCGAGATCGTCTTGCCGACGTCGAGCATGTCGAGGCCGACCGGGCCGTCCTTGCCGCCGGGGCCGCCGATCGCCGCGGAGCGCGAGGCGCCGATGCTCGCCGACTCGCTGTCCTTCACGACGTACGAGAGGAGGTTCTCGGCCTGGAAGTGGATGAACTCCTGCGCTGCCTTGTCCTCGAAGACCATCTCGTTGTAACCGAGCTTGGACTTCGACGGCGTCGTGTTGGTGCGCCAGCCGCTCTTCGTGTGCTCGTCGGGGAGCGCCCACGTGACGGGCGACGTTTCGTTGTGCGCGCGGCCGGTGATGACGGGCCGATCGGGATCGCCCTCGAAGAACTCGACGAGCACCTCGTGACCGACGCGCGGCATGTTCATCATGCCGAAGCTGCCGCCGGCCCAGCCCTGGCTGACGCGGATCCAGCACGAGCTCTTCTCGTCGTACTTGCCCTCGCGGTCCCAGTGGAACTGCACGCGGACGCGACCGTACTCGTCGCAGTAGATCTCTTGGCCCGGCGGTCCGACCACGAACGCGCTTTGCACGCCATAGATGCGCGGCTTCGGCGTACGCCGCTCCGGCCGGTACGGGAACTCGGCGAAGACGCCGGTCACGCTCTGCGTCCACTCGCCCGTCGCCTCGCCCTCGAGCGTGCTCTCGATGAGCAGGATCTTCTTGTCGGGCGCAAGGTCCTTGCGCGGGTGATCCGTCGCCAGCGACTCCTGGTTGATGCCGACGATCTTACCCGGGCAGAGGTCGATCGCGTTCGTGTGGAACGAGACCTGCAGCCGGCGACGCCGCTCGCCCTCCATGCTGCGCTTGACGAGGTCCTTGCCCGCGCCCGGCTCGTCGTTGTTCGGGGCGTTGTCCTTGTCGGCGACGGGCTTCTCGACCTTCTTCGTGTCGACCCAGAAGGAGCCGGGCACGTAGTCGTACTGCTCGTACTTGTCTTCGTCGGCCTTGCCGGAGCTCGTCGCCTGATACGACTTGAGGAGCGGCGTCCGGAAGTTGAAGTCGCGGACGGTGAACTTGCCCGGCTTCATCCGCTGGGTGACGAGCACGGTCGCGCAGAAGTCTTGGTCCCCGCCGAACTTCGGCGTCATGTGGCCGGCGTACGCGATGACGCCCGTGCGCTCGAACGACTTGTCCGTCGGCTTGTCGGTGAGGACGAGCTTCGTGATGTCGGCGCCCTTGCCGCTCGTCGCGTCGTGCTTGAAGAAGTAGGTGATGCCCGCCTCTTCCAGCAGGCGCGAGATGAATGCGAAGTCCGTCTCGGCGTACTGCACCACGTACTCGAGCGCGGGGTACGTGTCCTTGAGCAGGCTCGTGTCCGGGGTGATCTCCCACTCCGAAAGGAGCTCCTTCACGATCGTCGGCACGTCCTTGTGCTGGAAGATGCGGCTGCCGCGGCGCAGCGTCGTCCGCCAAAAGTCGGGGACGATCATGACGTGGTACATCGACTGGCCCGGCGGATCTTGCGCGTGCACTTGCGACGCGTGGGCGACCACGCCCGTCCACACGCGCTTGTCGTGGAGCGCCTGGTAGTTCGGCGTGTGGAGGGTCAGCGCCGCGCCCTTGCCGACGAGGGCATCGAGGTCGACGTCCGCATCGTCCGAGATGGCGAGCACGCTCACCTCGAACAGCTCGTTCATCGCCTCGTGGATGGAGAAATGACGAACGTCCAGCGTCTCGTTGCCATTGGCGAACGCGAGCTTCAGGTTGTTGGACGTGGCGGTCATCGTCTAGCGGTTCGCTCCTAGGGCACTCATTTCGGGAAGGTCACGGTGAGCTCCTTCGAGGCGAGCTCCCAGTAGTCGTCGTTCTCGGGGAACTGGTGCACCGCCGAGTACGCAATCCGGTACGTCCCGCGGACGCCCGTCGGGAACGCGTATCGGTCGTCGAGGCGCACGCTGGCTTCCGCCGTCGCCCCGGGCTCGAGGCGTCGGAAGTCGGGCAAGATCGGCTTGCGGCGCTTGAGGCGCGGGCCGGTGTACGCGAGCGGCGCGTGGGCGACGCCGGCCTCCATGACGGGAACGATCACGAAGACATCGTTGCGCAGCTGTCCGTCGATGCACCCGTTGATGATGTCGATGAACGCGAGCGTCGTCCCCGCGTTGCGGTAGCGCAGGCTCGCGACGAGCTGGCGCTCCGAAGGGGAAAGCGCGAGCGACACCTCGACGTTCGGCGCGCTCACGGCTTCGCCCCCTCGATGTAGTACTCGAAGTTGTCCGCGTTATTGAGCGCCTTGGCGGAATCCTTCGCGGCGAGCGCGCGCGCCGGGCCGGCGCCGTAGACGACGTCCTTCGTGCCGCCGATGTCGGAGAAGTGGCTCATCTCGTGGCTCAGCGCGCCGGCCTTCGAGTCGGTGCCGGTGAGCGCCGCCTTCTCGAACGCCGTGTCCAGGTAGATCTTGTGCTTGGCGTCGTCCGGGTACACGTACGCGTACGTCCCGTCCTCGTGCTTCTCGGTCTGGACGAAGTTGTCGGTCGTCAACTTCCCGTTGAGGTCGAGCTCCTTCTGGATGCGATCGGAGATGGTCTTCTTCGCGGCGTCGCTCGTGGTCCCGAAGTACTGCTTGAAGTTCGCCTGCGCCGTGGCGTCCCACTTCTTGATCTCGGCCTGCTTCGCCACGAGCAGCTCGCGTTGGGCCTTGAGCGCGGCCTTCAGGTCGTCGGGGTGATCCTTGACCCAGGTGTCCTTTGCCGCCGGCTTCTTCGCGCCCTTCTTGTCGGCGGCTCCCTCCTTGGCCATCGGCATGTCGACGGACACGTCGTCGACCTTGCCAGGATGATCGATCTTGCCGCCGCCCGTCGGGATGACCGGCGGGTGGCCGACGGGGCCGCCGCCCGCGGGCGCCGGCTTCGCGGCGGCGAGCACCTTGGCGATGACCGGCGCGGCCCCGGCGCCCGTGTCGTTGATGCGGACGTTGGGCCCGCCCTGGATCACGATGGTGCCCTTCTCGACGTTGATGCCCATGCCGTTCGCGGCGTGGATATGGAGCTGCTGCTTCGCGTCGAAGACGACGTTCCCCTTGGAGAGCACCAGGCTCGCGTCGCCGGTCGAGAGGACGATCTGCTGATCGGAGATCACGATGCCGGTCGTCTTGCCGATCGACAGGACGTACTGCTTGCCGACGCCTTCTTTGTACGTCTCGCCGACGTGCACCGTCATCGTCTTGCCGACGTCGACGGAGTCCGCCTTGCCGATCGCCGCGGTGCGCGTGGCGCCGATGCTCGAGGACTCGCTGTTTTTGACGGTGTACGAGAGCGTCTTCTGCGCCTGGAAGTGGATCTCTTCTTTTCCGGCGGCGTCCTCGAAGACGAGCTCGTTGTAGCCCGGTGAGCTCGACGGGAGCGAGTTGGTGCGCCAGCCCGTCTTCGTCGCCTCGTCCGGCAGCGTCCACGGGACGGGCGACGTCTCGTTGTAGACGCGGCCGGCGATCACCGGGTGGTCGGGGTCGCCGTCGAAGAACTCGACGAGCACCTCGTGACCGACGCGCGGGAGCGCCATCATGCCGAACTTGCCGCCGGCCCACCCGTGGCTCACGCGCACCCAGCACGAGCTCTTCTCGTCGTACTTGCCCTCGCGGTCCCAGTGGAACTGGACGCGGACGCGGCCATACTCGTCGGTGAAGACCTCCTGCCCCGCAGGGCCGACGACGAACGCGCTCTGCAGGCCGTGAATCTTCGGCCGCGGCGTCTTCCTCTCGGGCCGATACGGCACGTCGGCGAAGACGCCGACCGACGTCATCGACCACTCGCCGTTGTGCTCGCCCTCGAGGTTCGTCTCGAGCAAGAGGAGCTTCTTGTCCGGCGCGAGATCGTGGCGAGGGTGGTTCTTGACCTCCGCCTCCTGGTTGATGCCGACGATCTTGCCCGGCGCGAGGTCGAGCGCGTTCGTGTGGAAGGCGACGAGGAGGCGGCGACGGCGCGCGGCTTCCATCGTGCGCTTCAACAGCGCTTGCCCTTCACCTGGCTCGTCGTTGTTCGGCGCGTTGTCGCGGTCGGCGACGGTCTTCTCGGGCTTCTTGGTGTCCCACCAGAACGCGCCCGGCGCGTAAAGATACTCCTCGTACTTGTCCTCGTCCTTGTTGCCGGACGTGGCCGTCTTGTAGGACTTGAGCAGCGGCGTGCGGAAGTTGAAGTCGCGCACCGTCTGCTTGCCCGGCTTCACGCGCTGCGTGAGCGTGACCGTCGCGCAGAAGTCGTCGTCGCCGCCGAATCGCGGCGTCTGGTGCCCGGCGTAGGAGAGCTTGCCGTGGCGCTCGTTCTCCTTGTCGGTCGGCACGTCCGAGAGCACGAGCTTGGTGATGTCCACGCCCTTGCCCGAGGTCTTGTCGTGGCTGAAGTAGTAGGAGATGCCGGCGTCCTCGAGGACGCGGCTCACGAACGCGAAGTCGCTCTCGCCGTACTGCACGAGGTACTCGTGCCACGGGTACTTGTTCTTGAGCTTGTCGACCGGAGTAATGTTCCACTCCGCGAGGAGCTCTTTCACGATCGTCGGCGTGTCCTTGTGCTGGTAGATGCGGTTGTTCTTCCGCAGCGTCGTCCGCCAGAAGTCCGGAACGAGCGTGAGCTGGTACATCGACTGGCCCGGCGCCGGCTCCGCGTGCACCTGGGACATCTGCGCGACGACGCCGGCCCAGGCGCGGCCCGTGTGCGCGGCGAGGTAGTTCTGCGTCTCGAGCTTGAAGGCGCCGCCCTTGCCGACGAAGCTGCTGATGTCGAGGTCCGCGTCGTCCGAGACGGCGAGCACGTTCACCTCGAACAGCTCGTTCATGCCCTCGTGAACGGAGAACTGCCGCACGTCCAGCGACTCGTTCCCGTTGGCGAACGCCAGCTTGAGGTTATTGGACGTGGTCGACAACTGACTTCCTCATGGGTACGACGTCGGGACTCTCCTGAACGAAAAATAGCAGGGCTCTACTAAGGGTTATACGCTTGGTCCGCCGCGTTTCCCCCGTTCTGCAGCGCGCGGGCGACGACCATCCCACTTCCAACCTCCTTCGCCTGCATCCGCGAGGCGCGGTCGCCGCGTCCGGTCCAGTCGATGCGCGGTCAGGCGGGCGCCAACGCGCCCGGGCTCGCGCGGCTCCCCTGGATCAACGGCTCCCCACGGATGTCGATGGCCCGCGGGTCGAGGCGGCCCGGGTCACCGCCGCCGACGGCGGGGCTGGCCGCCGAGAGCGCCCACGCGCCGCCGCCCAGGTCGACGAGGTCGACGGCGCCGACGTGGTTGCCGCCGATGTCCTTGAAGCCCTTCTGCGGGAACGTCTCGCTCGGGACGACGCAGTGCGTGACGAAGACGACGCCGCCGCCCGTGTCCCCGCTGAGCGCGCCCGGCTCGGTGAAGATGCAGTTCGCGAGGAACGCGCTCGGCCCCTCGACGGCGGTGCCGAAGACGTAGATGGCTGCGCCGCACGCCGCCTGGTTCGCGACGTTGCGGACGAACGTGCAGCTCTTGATCTCGAGCGCGGCGGTGTCGTCGAGGAAGATAGCGCCGCCGGCGTCCGCGCGGTTGTCCACGAAGACGCACCGGTCGAGCGTGAGATCGCAGCCGGAGCCGACGCCCAGCGCGCCGCCGCACATCGACGCGTTGCGCTCGAAGACGCAGCGGCGGAAGACGCCGCGCGTGTGGTAAAGGACGCCCGCGCCGCCGCCCACCGTGGTCTGGTTGTCGGCGAAGCGGCAACCCTCGAATTCGACCTCGTTACGGTTCGGCGAGACGATCGCGCCGCCTTGGCGGCCGCCGGCCGACTGGAGCGTGAGCGTCTCGAACTCGAAGCGGTTCTGGTTGCCGAGCAGCATGAAGATGGCGCCCTCGCGGCCTCCGTCGAGGATCGTCGAGCCGTCCTCCGCGCCGCGAATCCGCACCGACTTGGTCAGCAAGAGCGGCGAGAAGATGGCGTGTCGCCCCGGCGGTAGCACCACCGTCGCCCCGTCTTTTGCGGCCGCGAGCCTCGCGGCAATTTCGTTCGAGCTCATCGGGTTTGATTGCGCGGTGGGCATCACTAGATCCCCGGTGACGCAACCATATCAAACGCGCTGAGGAAGTCGCCGTGCGATAGCGCCGTCACCACGCCGGTGGGCCCCTGCACCTTGACTTGCGACGCCGTCACCGCCGTGACCGCCGCCTCGCCGCCCTTGCCGGACGCGACGACCGGGGCGCTGCTGTCGAAGAGGAGCTTGAGCCCTTGCGCGCCCAAGATCTTCACAGCCGTCGATGTCACCGGCTGACCGGTCATCTTCTCGAGGAGGATCGCCGCGGCCTGGTTGCCGAAGCCGCCGCCGCCGAGCTCGTTGCTGATCGCCGTCTTCGCGAGCGACTGCCAGTCGCCCTTCACGATGGCCTCGGCGTTGTCTTTGATGAAGCTCGAGACCGGGGCAGGCAGACCAAGTCGACCCCCCACCTCGGTGAGCACGGTCTTCTCGATGTTCGGGAGCTGCCCCTTCACCAGCTTCTGCAGATCCTTGCTGGACACGATGGCCGCTGCGGCGACCGCGATCGCAGGGTATTTGTACTTCAGGAGCTGCTCTTTGTGCGAGTCCCAGTAGGACTTGCCGAGCGACGTCGCCTCGTCTTTCAGAGCACCGAGCGCCGAGGCCTTCAGCTCCTTGCCGTTCTCGCCCGCGTGGTCGATGCCGAAGTCGACGACCTTTTTGAGAAACGGGCTGTGGATCTGCGAGTCGATCTTGTCCTTGAAGTTGCCGGCGACCTGGTTGATGAGATCTTTCTCGATGTCCTTCTTGCTCGCCCCGATGTGATCGACCGCGAAATCGAACGCCTTCTTTCCGAGGCCGTCGGGGAGCTTCGAGTCGACGAAGCCCTTGGCCTGGCCGATGAGGTCTTTCTGGATCTCCGCCTTGCTCTTGCCGACTTCGCCGAGCGCGAAGTCGACGACCTTGCGCACGTTGGCGTTGGGGATCGCCTTGTCGATGAGCGCCTTTGCCTCGCCGACGAGGCCCGCCTGAAGGCCCTTGCTCCCCTGGCCGAGGTTACCGAGGACGGCCTTGCCGATCGAGGCGAGGGGGTTCGGCGGCGGGAGCGCGCCGCGATCGTCGCTCACGGGGTTGAGGATGTGGCCCATGTACGCGACGGAGCCGGCGTTCGTCGTGCCCTTCACGCCGCCGAAGAAGAGGCAGGCGCGGAACTCGTGGTGGCTGAAGATGATCTCGACGTCCTCGTAGATCGCGCGCGTATCGATGCCGCCCATCGCCATCACGTTCGTCGGGTTCCACTCGGTGCGGAGCCCCGGCGTGTAGACCGTCTGGCGCGTGATCGGCTGGTTGGCGAGCGCCGTGAGGCGGCGCGAATACGCCGCGAGGCGCGAGAAATCGGCGTGCAGCTGCGGCGACACGCCGAGGAGGAGCGCCACGCCGGCGACGCCGTGCCCGCGGTGCACGACCTCCGAGGCGAGGAGCGAGCGAAGGTCGATGAGCGCGCAGGTCTTGCCGATACCGAGACGATCGAGGTGCTCGGCGTCGCCGTCGCCGGTCACGTCGCCGAGGATGAAGAGCTCGTTGGTGCCCTTCGGGCTCGGGAGCGCCTGCATCATCGTGAACGGGATGCGCGACCCGATGACGAAGCCCGCGCCGGCGAAATGGTAAATGATCTCGAGCTGCACGCCGTCGCGCTCGAGCATGAACGTCGACTGGTCGCGGCCGATCTGGAGATCGCCCTGCGAATAGTGCGTCGTGCTCGGGTAGCTCCAGCCCGACCTGCGCATCGGGGCGTTGATGAGCCACTTCGCGAGGCGGTACCGGATCCACGCGGCGAGCGCCGCCGGCTCGGATCGAAGAAGCGCGGGGCTAAACGACTCGCAGGGGGCGATGGAGAGCGAGCGCGTCATTCCTCTTAAGTAATACTCCCAACGGGTCGCCCCGCCTCCCCTCGAAACGCGCGGGGGCCAATTATCGAGCCGCGGAACGGGGCTTGCTGTGCCGGACGGTTACGCGTTAAGGCCGGAGAACGAGGCTCCCTATGATCGCGTCGAAGACCGGGAAGAGCGCGTCCGCCTTCGCCTTCGGGACGCTTGCCGTGTAGGTGAGCGCGCGGTCGTTCTTCACGACGATCCAGAGGCGCTGCTCGATGGGGCCCTGGCCGCCGAGCCATCCGCACGAGATGCGCTGGGCGGGGTGGCCGGCGACCTCGACGTCCTCGCGACCGTGGAGGCGGAATTTCCGCAGGCCGCGCGCGAGATCGACGAGTTGCCGCGACACGTACGTGGCCGCCGACTCGCCCTGGCGCAAGCGATCGCGCGTGAAGACGAGGTTCGAGGCGAATTCGGGCTTCTCTTTGTCGACGGGCGCCGAGACGATCCACGTCGCGTGGAAGTCGTCGGGGCACTCGAGCGTCGTGTCGTCGAAAACGTGCTGCGCCATCGGATCAGTGGGTGTGACCCATCGGGTCGCGGCCGTGCTCGTGGTCGTGCTCGTGCGCCTCGTGCGCGGGCCCGCCGCCGTTCTTGGGCGGTCCGGCCACCGGCGGCGGCGCGGGCCCCCCTCGCAGCCACGACTCGAGCGCGTTTCGGTGGTAGGTGCGCAAGCCCGGCGAGAGACTGAGGACGACGAAGACCGGCGCCCGCGAGCGCACGACGTCGAGCGCGCCGAAGTCCCCCTCGAGGCGGTAGCCCCCCGTCGGCAAGGCGACGAGCCGGTCGATGTTTCCGACGTCGCTCGCGCCGGTCGCGTCGGTGAACCGCAGCGCGCTGCGGCTGTGCCAGCGAACCCGCGCGTCCGGGAACGTGAGCGTCGCGGGCCGATAGCAGTGCTGCTCGTCGGAACGGACGCCGTCGAAATACGGGTGCTTGGGCCCGAGCGCGGCCATCAGCACGAGGCGCAGGCCCGAGGGGGCCTCGACGATCTCGCGCACGAAGCTGTCCTCGAGGACCACGTCCTCCAGGCCCGGCAGCTCGTCGTAGTTGAGCGGCCCGAGGCCAGCCTGATGGGAGGTGTCGTCTTCCGCCGCCCGCTCTGCCACGGGATCGAGCGTAACCTCGGTCACCGCGCCCCGCAGCTGTTATCTTGCCGCCATGGGGTCTCCCATCCTCCCTCCGCGCGTGGTCGTCGACGCCAAGGGCAAGCCGCGGCTCAAGTTGAAGCGCGGGCGCGGGACCGACGAGCTCCTCGGCCCGCACGTGCACTACGTCTCGGGGAGCGGCGTGCGCACCGATCAGAGCGGTCGCCCGATTCCTGCGCGCTCACGCCGCAACTTCCGCAAGATCACGTGGGATCTGCCCGAGGCGCCGCCCCAGGCCGCCGCCGGCCCCGTCGACGTCGCCGCCGCGCTCGTCCTCGCGCGCCGCTCGCCGACGTTCGCGCGCCTGCTCGACGAAGTTCTGCGGAGCGGCTGGGTCATCGATCTCGCGGGGCCGGGCTTCGGCGCCGGCTCCCGCAAAGGGCCGCACACGATCTCGCTCGATGCGCATCGACGCGGGGCGTTCGTCGCGCGGATGGTGCACGAGGTCGCGTACGCGCGCGCGCTCGCCGACCCGCTCCCGCTCCTCGATGTGGCGGCGCCCGGCTTCCCGCGCGAGGATGCGGTCTTCCTCCTCCGCAAGTGGGGCGAGGCCGCGCTGGCGCAGGCGACGGCGCGTGACGAGATCCTCCTCGCCGGCGGGCCGGACATCGGCGGCCCGGGGCTTCGCGGCTTGCAGCTCGACGCGTACGACGTTCAGGTCCGCCAGTCGGTCGCCCGTGAGCGCGTCCTCGACGCGATCGGCCTGTCGGTCGACGGTCTCCTCGTCCAGGGCTTCAGCCCCACCGAGGGGCCGCACGTGGCGATGAACCTCGCGCGCGCCTTCGTGCCGCCGGCGGCGATCGTCTCGACCGGCCTCACAGCGGAGATGCTGCAGCTCCTCGAGCACCTGCGGCGGCTCCCCGCGTTCGACGCGGTCGCCGTGGGCCACGCGTTCGGCGTCGAG
>JAYVXL010000402.1:0-17861 GCA_043785185.1 Myxococcales bacterium | reverse complement strand
TCGTTCCCGCCGCCCTCCGGCGCGCGCGCGCCGGCTGCGCGCGACGGCGAGGCCGATGGCTCGGACCCGCCGCTCCGCGGCGCGCGGCGCCTGGTGGTCGTCGGCGGCGGGCGCGGCGGCGTCGGCAAGTCGCTCGTCGCGCAGAACCTCGCGGTGTACTTCGCGCAGCTCGGGAAGCCCGTCGTCCTCGTCGACGCCGACGCGACGGGCGCGAACCTCCACGCGAGCTTCGGTCTCACGGCGGCGCGCGTGGACCCGCCGCTCGAAGCGTCGGCGCAGGCGCAGTTCGAGCGCGGGCTCGTCGCGACGCAGGTGCCCGGGCTCTCGCTCTTGCCCGCGCCGCACGACTCGATCCTTCCGCCGCTCGCCCTCCGCGCCGGCCGCAAGGCGCGCTGGCTCGCCCGCATCCGCGCGCTGCCGGCCGAGTACCTCGTCGTCGACGTCGGGCCGGGGCACGGACACTTCGCGCTGGATCTCATGCTCGACGCCGATGTCGCGATCTGCGTCACGGTGCCCGAGCCGCCGGCGATCGAGACGACCTACCGCTTCCTCCGCGCCGCCTTCCGGCGCCGCCTGCGCCGCGCGCTCCTGCGCGACCGGTTCCGCCTCGGCATGATGGAGCGCGCGCTCACCGAGCTGGGCACGCTGCCGGCGCCGCTCGATCTCATCCGGGCCTTCCAGAAGATGGACCCCAAGCTGGCGGAGCTCGCGTGGGCGGAGGCGCATCGCATGCGCATGAGCCTCGTCGTCAACCAGACGCGCGTGCGCACGGACCTCGAGGTCGGCGGGTGGATGAGCGCGCTCGCGATGCGCCACCTCGGCGTGCCGCTCGACGAGCTCGGGCACATCGAGCACGACGACACGGTGTGGCTCACGGTGCGGCGCAATAAGCCCCTCCTCGTCGACAGCCCGACGAGCAAGGCGGCGCGCAACCTCGAGCGCATCGCGCGCCGCGTGCTCGCGATCAGCGCCTCGCGTGCTGTGGGCACCGCGCCGCCGCTCATCCCCGGCGAGGCGCCGAGCCACTACGCGAGCCTCGGCATCACGCGCTCGTCGAACGACGAGGAGGTGCGCCGCGCGTACAAGCGGCAGCGCGAAGTGTACGCGACGGGGGGCCTCGCGACGTCCGCGCTCCTCACCGAGCCCCAGCTCAAGGCGGAGCAGACGCGCCTCGACGAGGCGTACGACACGCTGCTCGATCCCGTCCGGCGGCGCGCGTACGACCTCTCGACGTTCCCCGATGCCGAGGGTCCGAGCCCCGCCGAAAAGCGCGCGGTGCCCGCGCCCGCCGTCGCCGCCGAGCAGCTGATGCTGCGCGCCGAGCTCGCGCGCGAGATCGGACCGGACACGGACTTTAGCGGCACGCTCCTCCGTAAAGTCCGCGAGTCGCAGGGCGTCGAGCTCGCGGAGATCAGCGCGCGGACGAAGATCGCGCGCTCGCACCTCGCGGCGATCGAGGAGGAGGAGTGGGCGTGCCTCCCGGCGGGCGTCTACGTGCGCGGCTTCGTCGCCGAGCTCGCCAAGTTCCTTCGCCTCGACCCGTCCCAAGTGCAGCGGACGTACATGCGCCGCTTGCGGGAGGCGAGCTCCGGGCGAGGCGAGCCATGAAGGCGCCCCGCGCGAACACGATGGGAGACGGCGTCTTTGGGGCGCTGCTCTTCGTCCTCGCGCTCGCCCCGCGCGTGTGGGTCGCGCTCTCGCTCGCACGCGAGCCGGTGTGGGACGGGCACTACTACGACTTCGGCGCGCGCCGCATCGCCGCGGGCCTCGGCTACTCGGACGACGCGAGCATCGACGGCATCACCCTCTGGCACCCGTGGTGCCATTACCCCGTCGGCTACAGCGCGTACCTCGGCGCGTTCTACAAGCTCTTCGGCGGCGGGCCGCTCACCGCGCCGCTCGTCAACGCCGTCACCGGCGCGCTCCTCGCGGTCGTGACGTGGCTCCTCGCGCGGCACGCGCTCGTGACGTGGCGCGCGCGCGGGGCGGGCCTGCTCGTCGCGCTCCACCCCGGCCTCATCCTGTACTCCGGCCTCGTCATGAGCGAGCCGCTCGCCGCGCTCCTCACGCTCGCGGCGTTCTGGTTGGCCGTGCGCGACACGCAGCCGCGCGGCGCGATCGTCGGCGCGCTCATGCTCGGCGTCGCGGCCCTCGTCCGCCCGCAGGCGCTCCTGTGCGTCCCGTTCCTCGCGATGCTCCAGCCGCGCACGCCCGAGGACACGCCGCTGCCCCCGCGGCGCGTGGCGGTGCGGCGCGTCGCGCAGGTCATCGTCGTGTGCATCGTCGCGCTCGTGCCCGTCCTGCCGTGGACGGCACGCAACTGCCGCGTCATGGACGGCTGCGCGCTCGTCAGCACGAACGCGGGCTGGAACCTGGCGATCGGCGCGTTCCCGCGCGCCACCGGCCGCTTCGAGACGCTGCGCGCGACCGACGGCTGCCGCGAGGTGACCGGCCAGGTGCAGCAGGATCGCTGCTGGTTCGCCTACGGCCTCGCCGAAATCGCGGCCGCGCCGGGGCGCTGGCTCGCGCTCATGCCCAAGAAGCTCGCGTACACGTTCGACCACGAGTCCTTCGCCGTCGAGTACCTGCGCGAGGCCAACCCGGCGGCGTGGCCGGAGGACGTGCGGTCCCGCGCCCGCGACGCGCTCTCGTGGTTTCACCGCGGCCTCGTCGTGCTGGCCGCGCTCGGCTGCGTCGCGCTCCGTTTGCGCGGCGCGGGGCGCGGGCCGCAGGCGGTGCTCCTCGCCGCGCTCCTCGTGCTCGCGTTCGCGCCGAGCGCCGGCGGGACGCCCACGTTCTGGCCCCTCATGGTGGCCCTCTCGATCCTGCCGTGGCTCCCGATCCCGGGCCGCCCGCCGATGGCGCCCGCGCTACGCCTCGGGATCGCCTTCCTCGGGACGACGGCGCTCACCCACGCGCTCTTCTTCGGCGAGGATCGCTACCACGTCGTCGTGACCCCGGTGCTCGCGCTCCTCGCGGCGAGCGCCTTCCGCCGCCCCGCCGAGCAGAAGCCGACGCTGGCGCTCGTGGGCACCCGCGACGAGGCCGACGACGCGCCGCCCTCCTCGGGCCGCCTGACCGAAAGCGTCTGACCGGCCTCGCGAGGCCATCCCCTCACGCAAGCCATCGCACAAAACAGCTGCGGCGCGCCCGGTTGCCCGAGCACGCCGCAAGCGTTACGCGAAGAGAATGAAGAGAAGAAAAGGAGCCCGAGGGCTCGTTAGTTCTTCTTCGGCTTGCCGCCGCCGCCGCCGCCCTTCTTGCCGCCGCCCTTGCCGCCCTTGCCGGCGTCCGGCGCGCCCGCGTCGACGGGAGCCGCCGGCGGAGCCGGGGGCGCTGCGTCTGCGGTGTCGGTCGTCGTCGGGGTGGGCATATCGGACGGAGCGGACGAGTCCATGGCGTTCGCGAGAGCGCCGGAGTCCATCGACATATCGGGGGTCGTCGGGACCGCGGGGTCTTCCATCGCGGGCTTCT
Source organism: Myxococcales bacterium (assembly GCA_043785185.1). Lineage (GTDB taxonomy): Bacteria > Myxococcota_A > Polyangia > Polyangiales > Polyangiaceae > JANYHK01. Next base: position 14,387 of record JAYVXL010000402.1, on the reverse strand, counting down.
TGCCACCGCACGCGGCGGCGAGGGCAAACGGGGCGAGGACAAGAAGGAGATTGACGGTTCGCATGGGGGGCGTCTTTATTCCCGCTGTCCCCGGAAGGCAAAGAAAATGTCGAAGCCCCGCGGATGTGCCGAGATGAGCCAGCGATGACGCCTGTGCCGTCCTGGCCTCGCGCGCTCGGCGCGGCCGATCGATGGAATCTCCCGCAAACCGGCAAATACCCGCGGATGGCATGGTCGATGCTCTACCGGCCTTCGCGTGGCGGCCGCGCGGGTGCGGCGTTTGGAGGCCAGTGATGCGGAACTTCTTCGTGGTGGCGATGGCGGTGGTGGCGACGGCGGGGACGATGCTCGCCTTTGAGGGCGACGCGCGCGCGTGCGGGGGGTGCTTCCACCCGCCGCCCGGCCCGACGGAGAACCCGTCGATGGTCACCGAGCACCGGATGATCCTCTCCGTCTCGTCGAAGCAGACGACGCTGTACGATCAGATCAAATACACCGGGAGCCCAAAGGACTTCGCGTGGGTGCTCCCCATCAATGGGGCGGCGAAGGTGGGCCTCAGCGCCGACGTCGTGTTCACGGCGCTCGGCTCGCTCACCGAGACCCGCGTCAACGCGCCGCCGATGAACTGCCCGGCTCCGCCCAGCGGTTGCCTGAGCTATGGCGAGGGCGATTTCGCCGGCGCTCCCTCGGCGGGCGGCAGTAGCTCGAGCGGCTCCGGCGGGGCGGGTAGCGCGGCCGACGCCGGCGTCACCGTCACGCACCAAGAGCAGGTGGGTCCGTACGAGACGGTGCAGCTCCACGCGACCGACCCGGCCGCGCTCAGCACGTGGCTCGCCGATCACGGCTACGTCATTCCCTCCGACGTCACGCCGGTGATCACGGCCTATCAGCAAGAGCGCTACGACTTCCTCGCGCTCAAGCTGGCGCCCGGCGCCGGCGTCAGCGCGATGCGGCCCGTCCGCGTGACGACACCCGGCGGCTCGCCCGTGCTTCCGCTGCGCATGGTCGCGGCGGGCACCGGCGCGACGGTCGGCATCACCCTGTGGGTCCTCGCCGAGGGCCGCTACGAGCCCCAGAATTTCCCGAGCTTCGCGATCGGCGCGTCGGACCTCGTGTGGGACTGGAAGACGGGCTCCAGCAACTTCGCGAAGCTCCGGGCCGACAAAGAGGCGGCGACGCAGAACCGCGCCTGGGAGACCGAGAGCTCGACGGACATCGCGGCGAGTCAGATCACGACCACCATCCAGCAAGGCGCGCGCTCGAGCTCGGGCGGCGTGGACTACCTCGGCATCGACGCCAGCGCCGCGGGCCCGGGCGAGACGCCCACGCAAGTCGAACAGGACGACATCGACACCCTCTTCGCCGGCCTGAACGTCGCCGGCCAGAACGGCGGAACGATTCGCGTCACGCGCCTGCGCTCGGACCTCGCGCACGCGGCGCTCGCGAGCGATCTCATTCTCCAGGCGTCGGCGGACCAGAGCGCGCTCCCGCTCGCGCGGCAGGTGACCAAAGAGGCGAACGAGCCGGTCTGCCCGATTTTCCAGGGCTGCGATCTCGTGGGGCAGGGCCCGCGCAGCCAGGCGCAAGCGGCGGCGGCGAACAACGCGGCCAACCACAAGGAGTCGTTCTCGTGCAGCGCGTCGGCGCGGACGCCGGCGAGCACGGTCGTCTACTCGGGCCTCCTCGGGCTCGCGGCCCTATCGTTCGTGCGCAGCCGTCGCCGCGCGCGCCCCTCCTCCAGGAAGGCCTGAGGAGACTTAACCCTTTCTTTTTTCAAGGAGCTCCCTCATGCGAACCCACCGCTTTGCTTTGCTGACGCCGGTTACGTTGGCCTTCGCCCTCACCGCCTCGTGGGTCGCGCTCGCCGAGCGCGACGCGCGCGCGTGCGGGGGCTGCTTCTCGCCGCCGACCGAGCAGGACTCGGTCGTCACCGACCACCGCATGATCCTGAGCGTCTCGTCGACGCAGACGACGCTCTACGACCAGATCCGCTACACCGGCAAGCCGTCGAGCTTCGCGTGGGTGCTGCCGATCAACGGGCAGGCGAAGGTCGGCCTCAGCGCGGACATCGTCTTCAGCGCGCTCGACGGCCTAACTGCCACGCAGGTGCAGCAGCCGCCGACGCGCTGCCCGTCCCAGCCGAACAACTGCAACCGAGGGACCGCGGCGAGCGCCGGCGCGTCGGCGGACGGGGCCGCCGCGCCGCCCGGTGTGACGGTCATCACCGAGGAGGTCGTCGGCCCGTACGAGACCGTCCAGCTGAGCGCGACGACGCCGACGGCGCTGAACGACTGGCTCGCGCAGCACGGCTACAACATCCCGAGCGACGTGGCGCCGATCCTCGCGGCGTACCAGCAGGGCAACTACGATTTTCTCGCGCTGAAGCTCGTGCCCGGCGCCAGCGTCCAGTCGATGCGCCCGGTGCGCGTGACGACGGCCGGAGGCTCTCCGGTTCTGCCGCTCCGCATGGTCACCGCCGGCACCGGCGCGACCGTCGGCATCACGCTCTGGGTCATCGCCGAGGGGCGCTACGAGCCGCAGAACTTCGCGCACTTCGAGATCACGAGCGACCAGGTGGTGTGGGACTGGGCGACGAGCTCGAGCAACTTCAAGACGCTGCGCGCCGCCAAGAGCGACGGCAAGACGTGGGAGATCGAGAGCTCGATGAGGATCGACTCTGGCACGTTGACCAATCGCATCCTCTACCCGTTCCGCGGTCCGTTCGGCGGCGGCGGCCCCGCGCAAGACGCGGGCGTGGACTACCTGCCGGTGACGGCGGCCGACGGCGGCGTGACCGAGACGCCGAGCAAGGTGCGCGACGAGGACATCGCGACGCTCTACGCCGGCATCAACCCGCAGGCCGCCCGCGTCACGCGCATGCGCGCGGACGTCACGCGCGCGAACCTCAACGTCGACCTCAACCTGCAGGCCGCCCGCGATCAGTCGGAGCTCTCGTCCTTGCGCGTCCCGACGCAGGAGGCCGGCCAGCCGCAGTGCACGATTTATAGCGGCTGCGACGTCGTCGGGCAGGGGCCGCGCGATCAGGCGATGGCCGCCCAGAACAGCAACGGCAAATCGTCGTTCAGCTGCGCGACCTCGACGTCCAGCACCGGCGCTCCGCTCGCGCTGCTCACGCTCGCCGGCTTCCTCGGCCTCGCGCTCGTGCGCTCGCGGAAGAAGACACTCTAGGCTAGGGTGACGGCTCCCCTTTCCAGGAGAGCCTTTCATGCTTCGGCAGACCCTCTTCGCGGCGGCGACGCTCGCCCTCGCCGCGCTCGCCGCGTGCAGCAGCAGCAGCAACGGCAGCAGCACGTCGAGCAGTAGCTCCGGCGGCAGCGGCGGCACGAGCGGCTGCGTGGCGTACACGTCCAAGATCGATCTGACGGCCCCGACGGTCAGCTTCAAGACCGACGTCGTCGCGGGCATCTTCAACAGGAGCTGCGGCCTGTCGACGTCGTGCCACGGCTCGCCGACGGCGAGCCAAGCGGGGCTCTTCCTCGGCGCGAAGGCCAAGCTCGGCGACGACGCCGCGAAGGTGTACACGGCGATCGTCGGCGTGCCGTCGAAGGACCTCCCCTCGATGCCGCTCGTCACCGCGAGCGACCCGACGAACAGCTTCCTCCTCCGCAAGATGGACGGCGACCAGTGCCTCTTCAACGCGCAGTGCGCGGGCGGCGACTGCAACACGTCGATGCCGCAGGGCAACGACATCCTGCCTCCCGCGTCGCGCGACGTCGTGCGCCGTTGGATCGCGCAGGGGGCGCAGAACAACTGATCGGCCGCATCACCGGGCGTGTGGTGGCGCAGGAAGGCGACGGCGTCATCGTCGTGGACGTCGCGGGCGTCGGCTACGAGCTGGTCACGCCCGTGGGCGCGCTCGGACGGCTCGGCGCCGCCACGGACGCCGTCACGTTCGTCGTGCACACGCACGTGCGCGAGGACGCGCTCGTCCTCTACGGCTTCGCGACCGACGCCGACCGCGCCGCGTTTCGCGCGCTCATCAGCGTGTCGAACGTCGGGCCGAAGACCGCCATCGCCGTCCTCTCCGCGCTCCCCGGCCCGGAGCTCGCGCGCGCGATCGCGAACAAGGAGCTCGCGCAGCTCACGCGCATCTCCGGCGTCGGAAAGAAGACCGCGGAGCGCCTCGTCCTCGAGCTGCGCGACAAGCTGAGCCTCGACCCGGGCGCCACGCCGGGCGTCGCCGCAAGGCCGGCCTCGCCGCCGAAAGGCAGCGAGCTCCTGACGGGCGCGCTCATCAACATGGGCTACCGGCAGGCCGAGGCCGAGCGCGCGGTGCAGGCGCTCGGCGAGCGCGTCGGCACCGCGCCTCTGGCGGAGCTCGTGCGCGAAGCGCTCGTCGTCCTCGCCCGATAGCTGCTAGAAATCGGGCTCCCAAATGGAAGACGTCCTCCGCTACATCGACGCTCACCGCCAACGCTTCGTCGACGAGCTCGCCGAGTGGGTGAAGATCCCGGCCATCTCGAGCGACCCCGCCCACGCCAAGGACATGGTGAAGAACGCCGAGCACCTGCTCGCCGACGTGAGGCGCCTCGGCGCGACCACGAGCGAGCTCTGGCCGACCAAAGGCCACCCGGCCGTCTTCGCCGAGTGGATGCACGCGCCCGGCAAGCCGACGCTCCTCATCTACGGCCACCACGACGTGCAGCCGATCGAGCCCCTGGACGAGTGGAAGTCGCCGCCGTTCGAGCCCAGCGTCCGCGAGGGCCGCATGTGGGGCCGCGGCACCGTCGACGACAAGGGGCAAGTCTACATCCACGTGAAGGCGATCGAGTCCTTCCTCGCCGGCAGCGCGACCAAGAAGCTGCCGATCAACATCAAGCTCATCGTCGAAGGCGAAGAGGAGATCGGCAGCGAGAACCTCGACGAGCTGATGCGCCAGAAGCAGAAAGAGCTCGCGGCCGACTTCGTCTGCGTGAGCGACACGGCGATGTTCGGGCGAGGCATCCCCTCGCTCTGCGTCGGCCTTCGCGGCCTCATGTACATCGAGGTGCACGTCGAGGGCCCGTCGCAGGATCTCCACTCCGGCTCGTTCGGCGGCGGCATCATGAACCCCGTCAACGCGCTCGCGAAGATGATCGCGCGCCTGCACGACGACGAGGGAAAGATCCTCGTGCCGGGCTTCTACGACGAGGTCGTGGCGCTGACCCCGAAGGAGCGCGAGGAGATCGCCGGCCTGCCGTTCGACGAGAACGAGTGGCGCAAATCGACGGGCGCCCCCGCGGTGTTCGGCGAGAAGGGCTACACGACGCTCGAGCGCGTGTGGACACGGCCGACGCTCGACTGCAACGGCATCTCCGGCGGCTTCGCCGGCGAGGGCAGCAAGACGATCATCCCCGCGCGCGCGATGGCGAAGGTCAGCTGCCGCCTCGTGCCGCACCAGGAGCCCGAGCAGATCGCCGATCGCGTGACGGCGTACCTCGAGAAGATCGCACCGCCCGGGGTGAAGGTCCGCGTCGTGCGCCTGCACGGCGGTCGGCCGTACCTCGCGCCGACGGACCACCCGGTCTTCGAGGTCGCCAAGCGCGCCTTCTCGAAAGCGTTCGGCAAGCCGACGGTCTTCATCCGCGAGGGCGGCTCGATCCCGTTCGTTCGTACGATCGCCGACGTCACCGGCAAGCCGTGCCTGCTCATGGGCTTCGGTCAGCCCGACGAGAACGCGCACGCGCCGAACGAGTGGATCGACCTCGAGAACTACCACCTCGGCATCAAGAGCGCGGCGCACCTCTACGACGAGCTCGCGCGGCTCTGAGCGGGCGGCCGCGCCGGCAGCAGGGCCGGAGGCGATTGCCAGCGAGTCGCCGCCCTTGGTAAGGTCCCGCGCAATGGCCGCGAAGAAGACCAAGGAAAAGAAGCGCGATCGAAGCGAGCGGAGGTTCCTGCCGCAGAGCGGGACGCCGCCGCTCCTCGTCAAGGTGACGGGCGCGCTCGGCGCGGCCGGCCTCGGCGCGGGCGTGACGGGCCAGTACTTGCGCGCCGAGGCGGTGCCGTACTCCATCTGGGTGCTCGCGGGCGGCGCGCTGCTCCTCGGCGCGGCGGTGTGGATCGGCACGAGCGGCGATCCCGCGCTGCACGTCGGCGACGCGGGCGTCGGCGTCGACAAGAGCGGACTGCGCCGCATGCCGTGGTGGAGCGTCGACGCCGTCGTGTGGCGCGGCGAGAGCGGCGTCCTCTCGGTGACGGGCAAGGACGAGCAGGGCACGAGCGTCGCCCTCGAGATCGCCCAGAAGACCCAGCCGCAGGCGATCGCGTGGATCGTGAAAGAGGCGCGCGCGCGCGTCCCGAGCGTCTGCGAGGTGAGCGACGACGGGCTCGAGGCGATCGGCAAGGCGTCGCGCGACGCGGGCACGGTGCTCAAGCTCGAGCAGCTGCAGCTCGTCGGCCGGCGCTGCGCGGACAGCGACAAGGCCATCGCGTGGGAGGCCGACGCGCGCGTCTGTCCGCGCTGCGAGCGCGTGTACCACAAGGATCACGTGCCCGAGGCGTGCGCGTGCGGCGGCTCGCTCGCGCAGTTCCACAAGCCGGCGGCGGCCGAGGCGTCGTAGCGGATCGTCGCGGGTCCTCGCGACGACTCGCGGCGCGTCACCCCTTCTCGACGCGGTTCCGACCCCGGTGCTTGGCGCTGTACATCGCCTTGTCGGCGCGCCCGATGAGCTCGTCCATGTTCCAGTCCAGCCCCGTCGCGCTCGCGAGGCCGACCGACGCCGTCGCCGTGATCGTCTCGCCGTTCGGCAGCGCGAAGCGCGCCTCGGCGATCGCGCGGCGCACCCGCTCGGCCGCGATGCGCGCCCCGGCGTCGGCCGTCTGGACGAGCGCCACGACGAACTCCTCGCCGCCCCAGCGCGCGACGCAGTCGGTCTTCCGCGCGATTTTGGTGAGCACCGTCGCGACGCCCTGCAACACCGCGTCGCCCGCGTCGTGCCCGTAGGTGTCGTTCACGCGCTTGAAGTGATCGACGTCGAGGAGCAGGAACGACCACGGGTGCTGGGTCAGCTCCTTGCGCAGGCGGTCCTTGGTGACCGACTCCACGAACGCGCGGCGGTTCATCAGGCCGGTGAGCGGGTCGGTGGCCGCGATGCGCCGCGCCTCGGCGACGAGCCCGACCATGCGCAGCGCGCCGCCGAGCTCGCTCGACACGATCGCGAGCATGCGGCGGTCCTCGAGCGACGCGCCGCGCCGCGTGGGCGCGATGGCCAGCGTGCCGAGCACCTCGGTGCCGAAGCGGATCGGCGCGACGAGCGCGGGCGCGCCGCCTTCGCCGCCGAGCGGCCGCGCGTCCTCGACGAGGAAGACGTTCGGATCGGCGACGCGCCGCCGCTCCTCCGGCACCTCCCGCGGGAGATCGAGGGCCTCGCGCGCCTCGCGCTCGCTGGACGCGCGGCCGTTCTTCGTCGCGTGCAGCATCAGCCGCTCGGTGCCCGTGGGGGTGAGCGCCATCCAGCGATAGCTGACGACGTCCGACGCGACGCGCGTGAGCTCGGTGAAGAGCGACTCGAGATCGCCGTAGTGCGCGAGCGAGCGGATCTCGCCCGCCATCGTCGACTCGAAGAGCGCCGCGTCGAGCAGCTGCGAGAGGCGCTCGGGGACGGTGCCGGTCGTGCGCGTCGTCACCGCGGGCGCCGCCGCCGTCGTCGGTCCGACGGTCGCGGGCGCCTGATCGAGCTCGCTGACGAGCGTGACGAGGCGATCAATCTCGGTCTTCGTCACGTACGCCGCGGCGCCCGCGCAGCGCGCCCAGAAGCGCGTGCGTCGGTCGTCCGACGCCGTCAGCAGCACCACCGGCACGGCCGCCGTCGCGGGATCGGCGCGCAGCAGCCGGCACAGTTGCAGGCCCGAGATGCCGGGCATCCACAGGTCCGTCACGACCGCGTCGGGCGGCGCCGCCATCGCGAGCTCGGCGCCGGTCGTCGCGTCGGGCGCGTCGAGCACCTCCCACCCGGCCTCGCGCAATCGCGAGCCGATGAGCGTGCGCGCGCTCGGGCTGTCGTCGATGAGGATGATGCGTCCCACGCTGGCCTGCGAATTCCTGGTACGTTGCGCCCGCAAGCATACACGGCAGGAGCAAACGTGAGCGAGGCGAACGGCACGGTGGCGGTCCTCGGGACCGGAACGATGGGGCAGGGCATCGCGCAGATTTGCGCCACCACGGGGCACGCGACCCGCGTCTTCGACGTCGCGCCCGAGCGCGCGAAGAAGGCGATCGAGGCGATCGGCGCGCAGCTGGAGAAGCTGGTCGCCAAGGGCAAGCTGACCGCGGAGGCGCGGGGCCTGGCGATGGCGCGGCTGTCCCCGGCGACGGCGGCCGGCGCGGCGTGCGAGGGCTGCGACGCGGTGATCGAGGCGGTGCCCGAGGACATGGCGCTCAAGGTGGCGCTCTTCGAGGAGGTCGTGCGCGCGGCGCCGAAGACGGCGCTCCTCGGCTCGAACACGTCGTCTCTCTCGCTCACCGAGCTCGGGCGCCGCATCGGCGCGCCGGAGCGTACGGTGGGGCTGCACTTCTTCAACCCGCCGCCGGTGATGGAGCTGCTCGAGATCGTCCGCGGCCTCGCGACGAGCGACGACACGATCGCGCGCGCCCAGGCGCTCGCGGTCGCGCTCGGCAAGACCGCGATCGTCGTGCGCGACGTACCGGGCTTCGCGACGAGCCGCCTCGGCGTCATCCTCGGCGCCGAGGCGATGCGCATGCTCGAGATGGGCGTGGCGAGCGCGGCCGACATCGACCGCGGAATGGAGCTCGGCTACCGCCACCCGATGGGGCCGCTCAAGCTGACCGATCTCGTCGGCCTCGACGTGCGCCTCGCGATCCTCGAGCACTTGCAGCGCGAGCTCGGCGAGCAGTTCCGTCCGCCGGCGCTGCTGCGGCAGATGGTCCGCGCCGGCAAGCTCGGCAAAAAGACGGGCGAGGGCTTCTACGTGTGGAAGGACGGCGTGGCGCACGCGAGAGCGTGAAGTAAGCTCCGGGCCCATGAACGCCCTCGCCGCCGCGTACATCGTCGACGCCGTCCGCACGCCGATCGCCAAGTGGAGGGGCGGGCTCGCCGCCGCGCGGCCGGACGATCTCGCGGCCCACGTGCTCGCGGCGCTCGGCGCGCGCACGCCCGCCGCGTACGCGCGGCTGGGTCAGGTGATCTTCGGCGCGACCAACCAGGCCGGCGAGGACAACCGCAACGTCGCGCGCATGGCCGTGCTCCTCGCCGGGCTGCCGTACGAGGTGCCCGCCGTCACCGTGAACCGCCTTTGCGGCTCGGGCCTCGAGGCGGTGACGGACGCCGTCATGCGCGTGTGGACGGGCGACGCGCACGTGGCGGTCGGCGGCGGCGTCGAGAGCATGACGCGCGCGCCGTACGCGATGCCGAAGAGCGACGAGGCGTTCTCACGGTCCGCGCCGAAGGTCTACGACACGTCGCTCGGCTGGCGCTTCGAGAACGCGAAGATGGCGGCGCGCTTCCCGCTCATCTCGATGGGCGAGACCGCCGAGAACGTCGCCGAGAAATGGAAGATCAGCCGCGAGGAGCAGGACGCCTTCGCCCTGGAGTCGCAGAAGAAGGCCGGCGCCGCGATCGCCGCGGGCGCCTTCGAGCGCGAGATCGCCCCTGTGCCGATCCCGCAGAAGAAGGGCGAGCCGCTCCTGTTCGACAAGGACGAGTCGCCGCGCCCCGACACGACGAGAGAGCAGCTCGCGAAGCTGGCGCCGGCGTTTCGCAAGGGGGGGACGGTCACGGCGGGCAACAGCTCGCCCATCAACGACGGCGCGAGCGCTGTCCTCGTCGTGAGCGAGGACGCGCTGAAGGAGCACGGGCTCGAGCCGCTCGCGCGCGTCGTCGCGTTCGCGACCGCCGGCGTCGAGCCGAACTTGATGGGCGAAGGGCCGATCCCCGCGGGCAAGAAGGCGCTGGCGCGCGCAGGGTGGAAGGCGTCGGATCTCGACCTCGTCGAGCTCAACGAGGCGTTCGCCGCGCAGTCGCTCGCGTGCATCCGCGGCCTCGAGCTCGAGCCGGCGAAGGTGAACGTGAACGGCGGCGCCATCGCGCTCGGCCACCCCATCGGCTCGAGCGGCGCGCGCATCTTGGGCACGCTCTTGCACGCGATGAAGGCGCGGAACAAGAGGCGCGGAATGGCGGCGCTGTGCATCGGCGTCGGCCAGGGGATCGCGATGCTCGTCGAGCGTTGAAAGCGACCGTCCTCGTCCTCTTGTCCGCGGCGCTCCACGCGGCGTGGAACGCCGCGCTGAAGCGGAATCCGTCGCCGCGCCTCGCCGGCGCGATCATCCTCGCGGTGGCGGCGATCGCCGCGTCGGTGCCCGCCGCCTTCGCGACCGAGGCGGCGTTCCCGTCGCGCGCGGCGCTGCTCTGGACGCTCGCGTCGGGCATCGGGGAAGCGGCGTATTTCGTCGCGCTCGCGCGCGCGATGGACGAGGCGCCGCTCGGAGTCGCGTACACGCTGACGCGCGGCGGCTCGATCGTGGTCCTCTGGCCGCTCAGCGTCCTCTTCCTCGGCGAGCGCGCCGGCCTGCTCGCAGGCCTCGGCGTCGGGCTCGTGCTCGTCGGCCTCGGGCTCACGGGCGCCGCGCGTCCGCCCGCGCGCCCGGAGCCCCGGCCCCGCGCCGCGGGCCTCGCCTGGGCGGCGGCGAGCGCGGTCTTCATCGCGCTCGTCTACGTCGGCTACAAGCGCGCGCTCGCGCTGGGCGCCTCGCCGACCGCGCTCTTCGCCGTGTCGATGCTCGTCGCGGCGCCGCTCAACGTCGCGGCGCTCGGCAAGGGCGCGCCGCGCCGCCTCGCGGCGACGCTCGGGGCGTCGCCGGTGCGCCTCGTGCTCGCGGGCGTCGTGTGCACGACGTCGTTCCTCCTGTTCCTCGGCGCGCTGCACGAGAGCGGCGCCGGGCGCGTGCTCACGCTCCGCAACACGTCGGTCGTCTTTGCGCACGCGTTCGGCTGGCTCGGCGGCGACACGCCCCCGCGCGTCGTGCTCGTGGGCGGCGCGCTCGTCGTCGTCGGCGCGGCGCTCCTCGGCGCGGGGTGAGCGGAGCGTGATCGGGCCCCGCGCGCTGCGATCGGTGCGGCGCGTGCGTGCTCGAGTGCGGTAGCCTGCCGGCCGATGCCCCCCGTATCGCCGCCGCCTCCGGGCCTCCCGTGGGACTTGCCCGTGGCCGAGGCGCCGCTCGCGTTCGTCGATCTCGAGATGACCGGGCTCGACGCCGAGCACGATCGCGTCGTCGAGGTCTGCGTCGAGCGCGTCGTCGGCGAGCGGGTCACGCGGCGCGTCGCCACGCTGGTGAACCCCGGCGATCGCGCCGGCGGCGCGTCGCACATCCACGGTCTCGACGCCGCGGCGCTCGCCGATGCGCCCGCGTTCGCCGCCGTCGCCGGCGAGGTGATCGCGGCCCTCGACGGCGCCGTCTTGGTCGCGCACGCGGCGGAGTGGGACGTGCGCTTCCTCCTCGCCGAGCTCGCGCGCGCCGGTCATGCCTTCCCGATCACGCACTGGCTCGACACGCTGAACCTCTCGCGCCGCGCGTTCGCGTTCCCGAGCCACGCGCTCGTCGCGCTCTGCGAGAGCCTCGGCATCCCGCGCGAGCGCGCGCACCGCGCGGGGGACGACGTCGCCGCGCTGCGGGCCGTCTTCACGCGCTGCGTCGCGGTCCTCGCCCCCACGAGCGTCCGCGACCTGTGGGAGGTGAAGGTGGCCCAGCGCGTCGCGCGCGCGCACATCGTCGACGCGTGCGCGGCCGCGCTCGAGCACGGCGTTCCGGTCCTCCTCACGTACCGGCCGAGCAAGCGCGGCCCCGAGCCGCTCACGTTCGTCGTCACGGAGGTCCGCACCGACACCGACCCGCCGCGCGTCGTCGGCTACCAGCTGCCTGCGCGGAGCCGGCGCGAGCTCCGCGCCGATCGGATCCTGCGCGTGGACCCGGTCCCCGCCACCCCGGCGCCTCCGCGGCAGGTGCTGTAGACCCGCCCTCGGTGATCGGCTATCAGCATCCCCGCATGCGCCTCTCGCCCGCCCTTCTCGGCTCTTTCGCGGCCGTCCTGCTCGCGTGTGGCCCCGGCCCCGACGCGAACGCGCCCAACCGCTCGCCGCTGGCCGAGAAGTGGCTCACGCGCGCCAAACAGAGCTACCGCGCCGGGGACTTCGAGGACGCGCGCCAGTCCGGCGACAGCGCGCTCAAGGCCGCGCCGAGCGACCAAGACGTGCGGCTCCTCAACGCGCGCATTGCCCTCTCGGCGCTCGACTACCCGCTGGCGCTCAAGCTGACCGAAGGCCTGCACTCGACCGAGGTGAACGCCGTGCGCGGGCGCGCGCACTGGTACGCGGGCGACATCGAGCAGGCGGCCGACGACCTGGAGGCGATGCTCCAGGACCCGAACGTGAAGGACCCGTGGGCCCGCGACGTGGCCAAGCTCGCGCGCCGCGGCCAGGGGCGCCACCCGTTCGCGATCGAGGGCGGGCTCATCGCCGCGGTGGAGATGCCGCCGGCCGGCGCCGCGCTCGTCGTGCCGTGCGAGCTCGAAGGTGAGCGCATCCTCGCGCTCGTCGCGACGTCGATCGGCGAGCTCGTCGTCGACTCGAACACGCGCAAGGAGCCCGCGTGGGTGAACTTGCGCTTCGGCGATCGCATCGAGGTGAAGGACGTGCCCGCGCTGACGCAGGACCTCTCTGGCCTCTCGCGCAAGCTCGGCGCGCCGGTGAAGGCGCTCCTCGGCGTGAACCTGCTGCGGCACCTGCACGTGACGTTCGACCGGCGCGGCGGCCAGTTCATCGTACGCCGCGACGAGCCGACGCCGCCGCCCGACGCGAGCCGCGTGCCGCTCTGGTACGTGCGTGGCGGCGGTATGCTCATGCGCGCGAGCATGACGCCGAAGGGCGACGCTACGGCGCTCCTGCTCGTCGACTCGTCGGCGCCGTTCCCGCTCGCGCTCGAAGACGCGACGTGGCGGCGCGCCGGCATCGATCCGGCGACGCTCAAGCCCGAGCCCGCCGCGCAGAACATGAAGGCGGGGATGGTCCCCTCGATGAAGCTCGGCGGCTTCGATTTGCAGGCGATCCCGGCGCTCCAGGGAGCGCCCCTCGGCGACGTGCAGGGCAACGTCGACGTGGACCTCGGCGGCGTCCTCGGCGCCGGCCTGCTCGCGCTCTTCCGCGTGACGTTCGGCGACGACGGCCGCTTCGTGTGGCTCGAGCCCGACCCGTCGATGGCGATGGGCCGCCCGCCGGAGCCGCCGCCGTCCGGCGCCGCGCCCGCTTCGCCGACGCCTCCCCGCCAGACCCCGGCCACTCCCTCGGCTACCTCCCCGGCTCCTTCCTCGGCCACCCCCTCGGCCACCCCCCCCGCCACCCCCCCGGCGCCCGGGCCCACGCGTCTTCCGCCGCCGAACGCGGCGCCGCCCGGGGCCAAGAAGTGAGCGGCGTCGCGGTCGCGCGCCTCACGGTCTACGCGGGGAGCTTCGACCCGGTGACGCTCGGGCACCTCGACCTCATCGAGCGCTCGAGCGCCCTGTTCAGCGAGGTCATCGTCGCCATCGGCGTCCACCCCACGCGGCACCCGCTCTTCTCGGCCACCGAGCGGCAGGACCTCATCTCCCAAGTCGTCTCGCACCTGCCGAACGTGATCGTCGACTCGTTCGACGGCCTCCTCATCGAGTACTGCCGCGCGCGCCAGGCGCGCTGCATCGTCCGCGGCCTGCGCGCGGCCACCGACTTCGAGTACGAGCTGCAGATCGCCCACGCCAACGCCGATCTCTGCCCGGAGATCGACACGATCTTCCTCCCGACGCGGACCAAGCACGGCTTCGTCTCCGCGTCGCTCGTCCGCGAGATCGCCAGCCACGGGGGCGACGTGAGCCGTTACGCCCCCGAGCCCGTGTGCCGCGCGTTAGCGCAAAAATTCCCCAAGAAATAGCCCCGGGCTAGCATGCGGGGATGAATCCCCCTGAAGGCGCGCTCAGCGCCCGCGTCGAGGAGACCGTCCGCGCCGTCCGCGCCCGCGTGCCCGCGGCGAAACCGCGCGTCGGCCTCGTGCTCGGCAGCGGCCTCGGCGCGTTCGCCGACGCGCTCGACGGCGTCGTGAAGGTCCCGTACGCGGAGCTGCCGCACCTGCCCGCGTCGAAGGTCGTCGGCCACTCGGGCAACCTCTGCTTCGGCAAGGCGCGCGGCGTCGAGGTCGTGTGCATGCAGGGGCGCATCCACCTTTACGAAGGCCACCCGATCGCGAGCGTGGTGCACGGCGTGCGCACGATGGCGCGCCTCGGCGTCGGCTGCGTGCTCCTCACCAACGCGGCGGGCGGAGTCGAGCCGTCGTGGAGCCCGGGTGATCTCATGCTCGTCACCGATCACCTGAACCTGATGGGGACGACGCCGCTGCTCGGGCCCAA
>JAYVXL010000401.1:0-5929 GCA_043785185.1 Myxococcales bacterium | reverse complement strand
CTGCGGTCGCGAAGCGCACGTGCGTGAACGACCCCTCGTCGTCGCTCAAGATCTCGAGGCGCGCAGCCTCGGGCAACGGCGGCGCTCCCAATGTCGCGACGCCATGGCTGTCGCATGACCTCGCCGACGGCGCGACGATCACAGCCTCTCGCAAGTGCAGTCGATCGGCGCGCGCCCGTGTCGCAAGAAGGACCGCGACCGCGACGACCACTGTCGCAACCGATGCGCTCACGACGCCCGCAACCCGCGAGCGACGACCCTCCAAACTCGTGCGCGCAAACAAACCTGCGGCGATGACGAGCGACGCAAAGAGTGCAAGACAAAGCCAACCGTCTTCTGGCAGCAACCCTGAGGCGGCGCGAATCAGCGGGACGCCTGGGTCGACTTCGATCGACTCGCCGGCGCGCGCGCGCCTCCGCGCCACTTCTGTGCGAACCATGGCGAGGGCTCTTTGCGCGTCTTTTGCGAGCGTTGGGTCGGCGGTGAGTGACCGCGCCTCTTCGAAGCCGTGCGCCGCGCGCCCGAGATCGCCCGGCGAGTCGGCGCCGAGCTGAACGCGCTGCGCGTACGCGAGGCCGCGGTCGACGCTCATGTTCGCGTCGACGACGCCGCGGTCGGCGAGCGCCTCGAACGTCGCGATGGCCTCGGCCGATTTGCCCGCGGCGAGGGCGCTCGCGGCGGCCTTCCCGAGCGCCTCTACGTCGGCGTCGGCGTCGGCGTGCGCGGGCGCGGCGCCGGCGAAGAGCGCGCACGCGAGCGCGACAGCCCCGATGCGCGTCGCCGTGGCCGGGCGCGCGCTCACGCAGCCTCCGCGCCGTGCGCTTTGCCGAGCGCCTTGATGAGCCCGCGCGCCTTCTTCCACCGCGCCTTTGCGTCTTCGGCGGGCACCTCCTCCGGCGAAAAGCGCGCGGTCTGGCACTCCTGATGGAGGAGAACGACCTCGCGCGCATCGTCGGCGGGGAGGCCGGCGCGCGCGAGCTCCAGGATCGCCGCGTCGGCGCCGAGGCCGCGCAAGCTCACGTCTGCGCACGCGATCGCGCTCGCCTCGAGGGCGCGCGCGGCCGCCCGATCGAGCGCCTTGGCGTCGGAGCGGCGCGCGGCGGCTTCGGCCTCGGCGACGCGCGCGTGCATGTCGGTGCGCGGATCGCCCGCCTTCGCGTCGCGCCCTGCCCGGAGCCGCCGCGCTGCGGCGCGCGCGCCCGCGAAGACCGGGTACGCGAGCGGGCCGACGGCGAGGCCGAGCCAAAAAAACCACGCGTCGCCGAGCCGTCGCGCCGTGGGCGCGGCGCCGGCGAGCCCCGCGCGCGCGGCCGGGAGCCCGGGCAACGGATCGATCGGCGCCTCGGCCGGCGCGGCCCCCGGCGCCCCGCTCACGTGCACGACGCCGATCGTCGCGCGCGCGACGCCGTAGGCGCGCGCGTCGGGGTCCCAGTACGGCACCTGCACCTCGCCGAGGTCGACGTCTCCCGCCGTCTGCATCCGCACGACGTAGGCGAAGCGCCGCTGGCCGCCGAACTTGTCGCCGCCGCGCAGGCCGCCCACCTTCTCGCTCGTCTCCGGCGTGAGCCACTCGACGCCGGCGCGCGTCGGCACGGCGAGCGCCGCCGGGAGGTTGCCCGAGCCTTCGAGCTGGATGGTCACGCCAACGGCGCCGCCTCTCTCGACCTCGCGCGGCGCGACCTCCGACGTGAGCGAGAAGTGCCCCACGTCGCCGACGATGTAGCCGGCGGGCCGGCCGGCGAGCGGCGGCTCGGTGACGTCGACCACGAGGCGCTCGCTCTCGCGCCGCGTGTCTCCGCGCGCGCGCGCGAAGGCGAGGTTCATCGGGCCGATGTCGAGCGCGCCCGTCTTGAGCGGGAAGAGCGCGCTCTTGCGAATCAGCTTCACGCGGTAGAGCCGCCCGCCGACGACCCCGAGGCCGAGGAAGCGCGCTTGTGAGTCGTTGTCGAGGAGCGAGCGCTTCAGATAGTCGCTCGCGGTCGCTTCGTGGACGTCGGTGAAGTCCGGCTCGTTTTGGTTCGCCTCGCAGTACAGCATCACCGAGAGGGTGACTTGTTCGCCGACGACCGCGCGGGTCTTGTCGACGGTCGCGTGGAGAAAGGCCGTCTGACCCCGCGGCGCGTCGAGGGCGAGCTTGGGGTCGGCGCTCGCGGTCGGGTCCACCTCGCGCGGCGCGTCGTCGTCCAGGCCGAAGCGGCCGAGCCACGGCGACAGCGGACCGAGCCCGCCGCGGCTCGGCGGCGCCTGCCCCGCGGGGAGCACGACGATGCGCACCGCCTGTCCCGTGAAGCGCTTGCCGGCGACCTCGACGGACGGCGGCCCGATCGTGAACGTGCCCGGCCGCTCGGCGTGCAGGCTCCACGTCGCGACGAGGCCCTGCTTGTCGGTCCGCACGCCGTTCATGATGAGCGTCTGCGAGCTCGGCGAGACCGACGTTCCCCGGAGCTGGAAGCCGGAGGTCGCGCCGGCGCGCGGATTCGCGGGTTGCGCGCCGCCGGTGACCATCGCCTGGAGCTGCAGCTGCACGATCTCGCCGAGCGCGACGGTATCGGCGCTGACGGCCGTGCGCAGCTCGGGCGGCGCCGCCATCGCGGAGCGCGCGAAGAGCGACGCGAGCGCGAGCGCGACGGCAAAGAGCAGGCGCGACGCCGGGCGAATGGCGGGGCGAGCGGCGGGGCGGGCGCGCATGCGGCTTCTACTTGTCCGTCATCCCGCGCACGACACGGCGCTTCTGCGCGTTCTTCCTCGCCGTCTCTTGCTGCACGGTGGGCGCGTTCTCGAGCTGGTCGAGCATGCGCTCGTCCTGGTTCGCCTTCGGCGGCGGCGGGGGGCCGGCGTCCTCGTCCTGCTTCGGCGGAGGGCTGCCTGCGTCGGGGCCGCCGGAGTCCTGGCCCGCGTCGCTCTTCGGCGACGCGCCGTCGCTGCCGGCGTCTCCGCCGCCCGAGTCTCCGCCGCCGTCCTTGTTTCCCGAGTCTCCGCCGCCGTCTTTGTTTCCGGAGTCTCCGCCGCCGTCGCCCGAGTCCGGCGCCGCGTCGGGCCCCGCGTCCTTCTTGTCCTCGATGCGCCGCAGCGCGACCGCGCGATTCCAGGCCGCGTCGCGCGCGACGGGGTCGCCGGCGTCGACGAAACCCGGCGTCAGGCGCAGCGACTCGTCGTACGCGGTGACGGCCTCCTCGTACCTCGCGCCGAGGAAGAGGAGGTTCCCCTCGAGGTAACGCGCGTGCGCGCGCAGCGGCAGGTCGACGTGGTCGCCTGTCGCGATCGCGCGGACGACGCGGAGCGCGCAGTCGATCTGCGCGGAGCGGGCGGCCTTGTCCCCGTCGCCGGCGTCGAGCTCCTCGTCGCCGAACCGCCGCCCGTACGACTCGCCGAGCCCGAACAAGGACAAGCCCAGGTCGAAGGTGCCGTTCGGACGTCGCTTCAGCCCGTCGGGCGTGCCGATCTTGCCTTCGTCGCACTTGCCGGTCGACAGGTACTCCTCGAGCGTCGCGGCCGCGGCCGTCGCGTCGCCGGCGTCGAGCGCGGCGATCGCGCGGGTCACCGCCGGCGCGTCGCGATCGAACGGGCGGGACGGGTCCCACCCGCACGCGCCGAGCGCGAGCGACGCCGCCGCGAGGCCCGCGAGGAGCTCACGTCGTGCGCGCATCTCGCCTCCGCCGCGGCGCTTCGCCGATGACCGCCTCGAGCGCGAGGAGGAGCAGCGCCAGGCCGAGCGGCCAGCGGTACTCCTCGGCGAACACCGTCTCCACCTTCTCGCTCAGCTCCTCGCGCATCATTTTCGCGAGGCCGCGGGTCACCTTGTCGATGCCCGTCTCGCCGTGGTCGCTGCGCACGATGACGCCGCCGGTCTCGGTCGCGACGCGCGCGAGCTGCGCTTCGCCGTCGGCCGAGAGCTGCGTCGTGAGCGGCCGCCCCTCCTCGTCGTGGCGGATTCCGACGACCCGGCCGTCGGAGCCGACCTCGGGCAGCACCTCCGGCGCGCGCCCCCCGATCTGCACGACGTCGATGCGTGTCTTCTCGGCGGCGCATGCCTTCGCGACCTCGACGGGATCGCCCTCGAGGTCCTCGCCATCGGTCACGAGCACGATGACCTTTACGTGCTCCTTCGACTTCGGATCGCTGGCCAAGAGCTCGCGTGCGCGCTCGAGCGCGCGCGCCGTGGCCGTGCCGCCTACCGGCATGTCGTTCGGCTCGAGCTGCCGGAAGAACTGCGCGATGGCCGCGCCGTCGCTCGTCAGCGGGAAGCTCATGGGCTCGCCGGCGAACGCCACGGCGGCGAAGCGCGCGCCTGGGAGCGCGCGAACGAGCTGCGCGACCTCCGCCTTCGCGCGGGCGACGCGGCTCGGCGCGATGTCGCGCGCGTACATGCTCTTGGAGAAATCCAGGACGATCACGACGTCCAGGTTCGTCGCGGGGATGAGGCGCGTGCCGCGGCCGAACTGCGGCCGCGCCAGCGCGACGAACGCGGCCGCGAGCGCCACCACGAGCAGCACGCCCTTCCACGCGCGCCGCGCCGTCGCGTCGTACGTGCCGAGCGCGTGCACGAGGCCGGGCTCGCCGAAGCGCTTCTCCGCGCGCACGCGCGCGAACGACGCGAGGACGAGCACCGTGGCGAACGTCGCTACCGTTGCGACGCACAAGAGCGCGACGAGCAGGGCCGGCAGCGACGTGAGATCGTAGTGGAGCTTCACGGGAACCTCCGCACGAGGAGCAAGCGCACGAGCGCTTCCATCGCCATGAGCACCACCGCCGGTACGAGCAGGAGCGGGAAGAGATCCTCCATCGTGGCGGCCTGCGCCTCGAAGCGCGTCTTCTCCAGTTTGTCGAGGATGGAGTGCATGCTCTGCTCGAGGCCGCGCTTGTCGGTGGCGACGAACGAGTCGCCGCCGGTGTCCGACGCGATCTTCCTCAGCAAGTCCGGATTCACGGGGAAGTGCGCGCGCACGTAGTGCGGTTGGCCGAACAGATCGGTGCCGTCGAGGACGTCGACGTCGTCGCCGTTGCCGATCTGCACGGTGTACACGCGAACGCCCTGCGTCTGCGCGAGGTGCGCGGCGTACTCGGGCGCGATGGACCCGGCGTTCGAGTCGCCGTCGGTGAGCAGGATGACCGCCTTGGACCGCGCGGCGCTGCGTCGCAGGCGGGCTACGGCGGTCCCGACGGCGTCGCCGATCGCGGTGCCGTTGCCGTCGATGAGGTCGAGCTCCATCTTGCCGACGAGGGCGGCGAGCAGCGTCTTGTCGAGCGTCGGCGGCGACAGGATGTACGCCGCGCGGCCGAAGACCACGACGCCGATGCGGTCCGTCCTCCGGCGCGCGACGAAGTCGAGGATGACCTCCTTCGCGGTGTCGAGGCGCGTCAGGCGCCGCGGTCCGCGGTCGCCGCCCGCCTGCGGCGCGGGCTTGCTCGTGTCCGGCGCGTCCATGAGCGCGCGCATCGAGCCCGAAAGATCGAGCACGACGACCATGTCGATGCCGCGCTCTTCGGCGTCCTCGCCCCGCAGCACGTTCTGCGGGCGCGCGAGCGCGAGCAGGCCCATCACGAGCGCCGCGCCGCGGAGCACGCCCGGCAAGTAGCGGAAGCGCGTGCGGAGGCCGGGCGGCCCCGTGAGGAGCGGCGCGACCGTCGGCAGCGCGAGCCGCGGCACGCGATCGTCGGCGCCGAACGTCGCGCGGTAGACGACGTACGGGACGAGCAGAGCCCCCGCGAGCCACCACGGCGCCGCCCACTTGGCCGACCACCACGCGTCGCCCCGCGCGAAGACCGGATAGACCGCCGCGAGGACGAGCGCGCCCACGACGCCGAGCGTGACGAAGATGGCGCGCATCAGGGACCTCAAGGGCGCGCTCCGTCGTGGGGGGCGGCGGGCGCGGGGGAGCGCGGCGTCGCGTCGAACGCGCGCGCCCGTGGCATCGTCGCGCGGACGATC
>JAYVXL010000400.1:0-5931 GCA_043785185.1 Myxococcales bacterium | reverse complement strand
CGGAGATCTACGGAGGTCCGGCGGTGCGCGCGCTCTCGCGGGCGAGCCGCGCGTTCTTCCGCGCGCCGCCGGCCGGCTTCGCGGACGCGCCGCTCGCGCGCGATCGCGGCTCGCTCTTCGTCGCGCGCGCCGATCAGCTGGGCGCGCTCGATGCCTTCCAGAGCGCGCCCGACGTCGCGCGCATGACGCGGCGTGTGTCCGCCGAGGAGGCGCGACGGTGCATGCCCATCCTGCGCGAGGGCTACGTCGCGGCGGCGGCGTACGAGCCCGAGGCCGCCGACCTCGACGTTCACGCGCTCCACCACGGCTACCTGCGCCTCTTCCGCGCGCGCGGCGGCGAGGTGCGCACGCTCGCCGACGTGACGAGCGCGCGCGCCGAAGGCGGGCTCCACCGCGTGCGAACGGCGTCGGGTGACGCGTTCGAGGCGCCCATCGTCGTCGACGCTGCGGGCGCGTGGGCCGATGACGTGGCGGAGCGCGCGGGCGCGCAGAGGCTGGGCCTCGAGCCGCGCCGGCGCACGGCGCTCACGATCGACGTGCCCGCGGGCGTGGACTTGGGCGCTGCGCCGATGACGATCGACATCGACGAGGCGTTCTATTTCAAGCCGGACGCGGGGCGCCTGCTCCTCTCGCCGGCCGACGAGACGCCGTCCTTGCCGTGCGACGCGGCGCCGGGCGCGTTGGACGTCGCGATCGCGGTCGACCGCGTCGAGAAGGCGACGACGCTGGAGGTGCGCCGCGTCGTGAGCAAGTGGGCCGGACTCCGCACGTTCGCGCACGATCGGGCGCCGGTCGTCGGCTTCGACGCGGAGGTCCCCGGCCTCTTCTGGCTCGCCGGCCAGGGCGGCTACGGCATCCAGACCGCGCCGGCGCTCGCGCGCCTCGTCGCGGCGCTCGTGCGCGGTGAGACCGTGCCGAGCGACATCGTCGACGCGGGCCTCGTGCTGGCGGAGCTCTCGCCGGCGCGACGGGCAGCCGCCGCGGTCACGGCCCGGTGATTTTTCCCGCGCCGAGCGCCTGCGTCTTGCCCTTCACCTTGGTGCCCGCGAGCGTGACCTTGGCGTTGCCCAGCGCCTTCACGGACGCCTCCGACGCGTCGATGCTCCCGCCGGTCATCGTGACGGTCGCGTTTCCGCCCGCAGAGATGCCGACCGGCGCAGTGATCTGCACGCCCTCGAGGACGAGGACGCAGTTGCCGCCCGCCTCGATCGCCTCTCCGCTCGCGAGCTTCGCGGTGACGCCCTTCAACTTGACGACGTCGTTGCCCCCGCAAGTGAACGTCGACTTGCCGTCCCACGTCGCGTCCTTCGGCGCGCCGCCGGCGGCCGCCACTCCGCCGGCGCCGCCGCTCTTGGCCTGCGCGTAGATGTAAAAGCCCAAGCCGCCGAGGCCGAGGATGACGACGAGGACGACCACGGCGGTGGCCACCCACCAGATGACCGCGCTCTTCGCCTTGTCGACGAGCTGGTTCTGCAGGCCCTTGGAGTCGACGCCGCCGTCGCTCGTCCCCTTGATGCGCAGGCCGCCGATATTGACCTGGTAGCGAAACTGCGGATCGTCGCTCGCCGGCGCCGCAGGACCAGGCGCGGGCCCCGCCGCCCCGCCCATCGCGAGCTGCAGCGCGACGTTCTGGACGTACACGCCCTGCCCCTGCAGGCCCGAAGCCCCGACGATCTCGCCGAAGAAATGCGGCAGCGCGGCCTGCAGCTGCGCGACGGGGACCTGCCCGGTCGCGATCTTCTGGTGGAGCACCTGCGTGACGGCCTGGAGGAGCTGGGGGCCCACGCGCGCCTGCGCGGCGGCCGGATCCGCGCCGGGCGCGACGTCGAACGTGCACGTCCCCCACGCCTTCGCGCCCACTTGCTGCCCCGTCGCGGGGTCGACGAACGGTCCTACGGGCCCACCCACCTGAATCGTGCTCGGCATCCGCGCAGCCTATGCGAAACCGCGCCGGGCGTGGGCGCTCAACGCACGAGCGCGCGCTCGACGAGCGGAATGCGATCTTGGCCCCAGAAAAGCTCCTCGCCCCCCACCACCCACGTCGGCGCGCCGAACACGCCGCGATCGGCGGCGAGCTGCGTCGCGGCGATGAGCGCGCCCTTGATCTCCGGCGCCTGCGTGCGCGCGAGCACCGCGGCGGCGTCGGCCCCCGCGCCTTCGAGGAGGCCGCGCAGCACGGCGTCGTCGGAGACGTCGCGGTCCTCGCCCCAGCACGCGCGGAACGTCGCCGTGCGAAACGCGTCGGCCTGCGCTCCGTCGAGCGCGAGCTGGCAGCGCAGCGCCTTCACCGTGCTCACGGGGAAGCGCGACGGCCAGGCGAACGGCACGCCGTAGTAGTCCGCCCAGCGCTGCATGTCCTTTGCGAGGTACGCCTGCTTCGCCGCCGAGAACGTCGCGAGCGGCACCTGTGCCTGGCCGATCGTCTTGAAGAGGCCGCCGAGGAGCATCGGGCGCCACGTGAGGCTCGCGCCCGTGCGCGCCGCGAGCGCGCCGGCCTGGGTCGCCGCGAAGTAGGCGAACGGCGACGAGAAGTCCCAAAAGAGCTCCAGCGAGCGCGCCGTCGCGCGCGCGCTCGGGACGATGGGCGGCAGCACGTCCTCGACCTTCACGCCGGCGACGAAGTGCATGCGGTCCTGACCCCAGTAGAGCGCCTCGCCGTCGACCACGAACGCCGGCGCGCCGAACACGCCGAGCGCGATCGCGCGATCGGTGCGCGCGCGCAGATCGTCCTTCACCTCCGCCGTCGCGAGCTTCGCCATGACGGCGCCGGCGTCGTGACCGGCGGCCTGAACGACGTCGCGGATCGTCGCCTCGTCCGACGGCGGCCGCCCCTCCACCCAGTACGCGCGAAAGAAGCCGGCGACGACGCGCGGGTCGATGCCGGTGGCGAGCGTCGCGCGCAGGGCCTCGACGCTCCGCATCGGGTGCGCGTGGGGCTTCTGCAGCGGCACGCCGAAGAGCTCCGCCCAGCGGACGAAGTCCTTCTCGTTGTGCGCGAGCTTCGGCAGGATGAGCACCTCGCTCAGGTTCTGCGGCGTGCCGCTCGCCTTGAAGACGCCGCCAAGCAGCATCGGCTGCCACGTGAGCTCCGCGCCCATGCGCGCGGCGAGCGCCGTCACCTGCGTGCTGGCGATATACGCGTACGGGCAGGTGTAATCGAACCAGAAGTCCACGCGCTTGGCCATGCAGGGACTCTACCCTCGCGCGGTCAAAACGTGTACCCGACCGACGCGCGCAGCCCGCCGCCCACGACGGGCGAGTCGGCGAAGAAGCGGTTCTGGTTCGCGTCGACCGCGGCCACGCCGTGGAGGTTCGCGAAGAGCGACGCCTCGAGGAAGACGCGCCCCATCTCGTATTGGCCGCCCGCCTCGAGCGCCGCGAAGCCAGCGCCGCCGCTGCCCTTCAGCGTGCGCGCCGTGCTGCCGCTGGCGCTGCCTAGCGTCGCGCTGATGCCTTGGCCGACGAGACCGAACGACAGCCCCGCGTATGCGCGGAGCTTGCCCGCGGTGTGCACGCGGAGCTCGGGTCCGACGGCGAAGCGCGTGAGGTTGACGGTGTCGCGGGTCGTGGGGCTCGTGGCGCTCGCGTACGGGCCGGACGACAGCCCGCCGAGCTCGGCGACGCCGCCGAGCGCGACATGACGGCCGAGCGCCCGCCCGAGGTGCACGACGAGGCTGCCGCCGGCGAAATCGCGCGTCGTCGTGCCCGTGTCGTCGAGCACGCCCGCGGTCGGCGTGAGCGACTCGCCCTGCAGACCCAATCCGCCCGTCACGTACCAGAGATGCACGACGCGCGGCGCGATCAGCTCCGGCTCGCCGTCGGGCCGACTCGCCATGTCGAGGCTCAGTGACTCCTGCGCGCCTTCGCGCACGCTCACCGTCGCGGAGTGGTGGGGGTAGCCCTCGGCCGTCGCGTCGACGCGGTGGAGGCCGGCCGGCACGTCGCCCGTCCAGCTGCCCGCGCCGACGTCGACGCCGTCGAGGACGATGTGCGCGGTGGGCACGTTCGTCTGCACCGTGAGCCGTCCGCGCGGCGCGATCTCGACGGCGACGAGCCCGAGCTCCACCGTCGTCTCCGGCTGCCCGGCCGTGACGCGGACCTTCTGTTCCGCTTGAAAATACCCGGTCGCCGCGGCCTTGAGGACGTGGTCGCCGGGGAGCAGGCGCAGAGGGCGCGTGAGGTGAGCTTCGGGCACCGGCCGCTCGTCGATCGACACCGCGACGGCCACGGGCGGCGTGCGGCCGGTGGAGACGACGCGCACGCGGAGCGTCGCGACGAGCGCGGTCATCTCGGCGATCGCCTGTCGCGCGCCGTCTTTCACCTCGGGCTTGAGCGCGTCACCTGCCTCGACGAGCATCTCTTCGAGCGCGTCGATCGCCTCGGGGTACCGCCCCAAGCCGCGGAGGCAGAGCGCGATGTTTCGCTTGATCTGCGGAGAGCGCTTCGCGGCGTAGGCGAGCTCGAACTCGGCGAGCGCGGGGGCGTAGCTCTTCTTGTCGTACAGGCCGACGCCGGCGGCGAAGTGCGTGCGCGCGTCCGCGTCGTCGGCGGGCGCGACGCGCGGGGCGAGCGTGAGGGCAGAGGCCAGGGCGAGCGCCACGAGCCGTTTCATTCGGGGAGCTCGCGCGAGATGTCGAGCGGCGCGCGCGGACGCGGCGGCGGCGCGCCCGGCGAGGCCGCGCTGCCAGGCGAGGCCACGCTCGGTCGCGCCGCACCTGCGGCCCCGACGACGCGCGGCCGCGGGGGCGGCGCCGCCGACGCGGTCGAAATGGGATCGGGCGCCGACGCGGCCGCGCGAGGCGCGGGGTCTTGCGCGGCCGTCGCAGGGGACGGCGCGCCCGACGACGCCGCGACCGGCGACGCGGCGGGGCCTGCGTCCGGCCGCGCCGTCGACCGCACCGACGCGGGCGGATCCTTCCGCAGGGAGAACAGGAGCGACATCGCGAGCACGCCGGCGAGCGTCGCGCCGAACGCCGTCAGCGGGATCGCCACGCGCGCGGCGAGGCTCGGCCGCCCCGAGCTCGAGCCCGCGCGGGCCGGCGTCGGGCCGCGCGACCACGAGACGTCCGTGGGCGGCCCCGCCGCGGGCGGTGGCGGCGGCTCGCCGGAAGGCGTCGCGACCGGCGCGCGCCCGTTCGGCAGGGTCGCGCCGATCTGCGCGTCGATCGGCGTGCGCGCGCGCTCGTCCGGCGCGACCTCGTGCAGCGCGCGCAGCATGTCCATCGCGCTCGCGAACCGCTGCGCCCGGTCGCGCGCGAGCGCCTTGGCCACGAACGCCGAGACCGCCGGCGGCACGGCCGGCGCGAGCGAGGCGAGCTCCGGCGCGTCGGTCATGCAGATGGACAGGATGATCTGCTCGTAGGTCTCGCCGGTGTGCGGCGGCCGACCGGCGAGGCACTCGAACAGGATCGCACCGGCCGCGTACAGGTCCGCGCGGCCATCGAGGTCCGGCACCGCTTGCGCCTGCTCGGGCGACATGTAGAGCGGCGTGCCGAGCACCGTCCCCTTCCCCGTGAGCGCGAGCGGCGCCGTGCCGGACGGCGCGCGGTAAATCTTGGAGACGCCGAAGTCGACGATCTTGACGAAGAGCGGCTCGGCCTCGCCCTTCACGAGGAAGACGTTGTCCGGCTTCAGGTCGCGGTGGACCACGCCCGCGTCGTGCGCGCGCCCGAGACCGCGGAGCATCTGCGCCGTCACGTGCATCGCGTCTGCGAGCGGGAGGCGGCCGAGCCGGCGCAGGCGCGTGCCGAGGTCTTCGCCGCGCAGGAGCTCCATCACGAGGAACGGCCGGCCGGCGTCGACCCCGGCGTCGAAGACCGTCACGATGTGCGCGCTCTCGACGGAGCTCGCCGCCCGCGCCTCGCGGGCGAACCGGGTGACGACCTGCTCGTCCTTTGCGAGCTCGGCGTCGACGACCTTGAGCGCGACCTT
>JAYVXL010000399.1:0-5940 GCA_043785185.1 Myxococcales bacterium | reverse complement strand
TCTTCGTGATCGTCGGGGACCTGGTCGTCGAGGGGCTCGCCACGGAGGTGTCCGAGCGCGTCGGCATCCCCGCCATGCTCGTGCGCGTGGGGCTGCTGCAGCTCGCCGTCGTCGCGCTCCTCGCGCTCGGCGGCGGGCGGCGCCTGTGGCGCTTCGGGCTGCAGGGCGCCGGTCCGGAGGCGCCGGCGCCGCGTCACCGGTGATTCGTGCCAGGATGAAGGAATGGGGCTCGGGTTCGTGGCGGCCAGTGCCATCCTTCCTTCCGCGTACGTGGTCGCGTCGTCCGCCTTTCTGGTCGCGCTCTTCGTTTGGTCGCAGCGGCTGAAGCGGGTGGGCGCCCTGTCACGGCTCGCCTCGTGGTCGGTCCATGGGCTCGTCGTCGTCGCTTGGCTCGTCGCGCTGTTGGGAGCCATCGGCGCCGTGCGCGCGACGATGGCCGCGGGCGAAGGCGGTGAAGCGGTTGATAAGGCGCGCGCGCTGGCCGAAGGGATCTCCGAGTCGATGAACAGCGGCGCGCTCGCGTTCGGGCTTGGGCTCGTGGGCGGGTCGATCCTGATCCTTTCGGCGTGGCGCAACCGGCGCGCCTCGAAGTAGGGGCGCCGGCCATGCTTGCTGCACCGCGGGCCGCGTGGCACGACGAGTGCGTACGTTCGCGGGACGCGCGGTGACGCCGAAGGGCGCGCCCGTGACTCCAAACCCCATGACGACGCCGATCTCCTCCATTTTCAGGCTCCGCACGCTCGCGAGCGCGTCGCTCCTCGCGCTGCTCGGCTGCTACGGCCTGGGCGGAGCGGGAGACACCGTGGCGCCCGCGCCACACCCCACGCTCACGCCCGCGCGGCGCCTGCGCCGGCTGAGCAACCGAGAGTACGACAACGTCGTTCACGACCTGCTCGGTGACGAGACACACCCGGCGCGCGGGTTCGTCACCGACGTGTACCTCGGCGGCTACGACAACGGCTCGGTGGGGCTCGCGGTGCAGTCCGATCAGGCGGCGAGCTACCAGAAGGCCGCCGAGACGCTCGCAGCCGCCGCGGTCGCCGGCGATGTCGGGCGCCTCACCGGCGGGTGCGATCCGGCGCAGCGCGGCGAGGCCGCGTGCGTGGACGCGCTCCTCACGACGTTCGCGCCGCGCGCGTACCGACGGCCGCTGACGGCCACCGAGGCGCAGCGCCTCCGCGACGTGTACCGGGCCGAGATCGCCGCCGGCGGCTCGTTCGCGCGCGGCGTGCAGACGATGCTCGAGGTCGTGCTGCAGTCGCCGCAGCTCCTGTACCGCGAGGAGCTCGGGCCGCCCGACGCGCCCGCGGTGCCGGGCGCGCCGGTGCGCCTCACCGACTACGAGGTCGCGTCGGAGCTCTCCTTCCTGCTGACGGGGACGATCCCCGACGACGCGCTGTGGGCGGCGGTGACCGGCGGCCGCTTCCACGCGGACGACGAACGACGAAGCGAGGCGGCGCGCCTGCTCGCGACGCCGGGCGCGCGCGCGGCGCTGCGCGCGTTCCTCCACGCGTGGCTCGGCACCGACCGGCTCGCGGGGCTGAGCAAGGACACGGCGTTCTACCCGTCGTGGGACGCGAAGCTCGCCGCGTCGATGACGACCGAGCTCGATCGCGACTACGACGACGCGCTCGGCGACGGCGGCTCGCTGCGCCAGCTCTTCACGTCGAGCCAGTCGTACGCGGACGATCCGCTGCGCGCGCTCTACGGCCTGCCGGCTGCGGGGAGCGGCGCGCAGCCGGCGGCGCTCGACCCCGCGACGCGCGGCGGCGTCCTCACGCGCCCGGGATTTCTCGCCGTCCACGCCGACACGAACGGCTCCGGCCCGGTCGCGCGCGGCGTCTTTCTCCTCGACGCCATCATGTGCTCGCCGCCGCCCCCGCCGCCGCCGAACGTGCCGCCCGTCGTGCCGGCGACCGATCCGGGCGCGCGCGCCATCACGACGCGTCAGCGCTTCGAGGCCCACGTCTCGAGCGCCTTCTGCGCCGGCTGCCACACGACGATCGACGGCATCGGCTTCGGCTTCGAGCAGTTCGACGGCGTGGGCGCGCTCCGGTCGATCGAGAACGGCCTCCCGGTCGACGCGACCGGCGCCGTCGTCGGCACCGGCGAGATCGACGGCGCGTACGTCGGCGCGACGGCGCTCGGCGCGAAGCTCGCCGGCAGCCGCCTCCTCACGACGTGCTACGCGCGTCAGGCCTACCGCTACGCGATGGGCCAAGTCGAGCCGCCCGGCACGGATCCGACGACGCTGGCCAAGAGCTTCTCGCCCGACGCGCGCCTCACCGACGTCCTCGTCGCGATCGTGAGCGATCCGGTCTTTTTCACCCGTACCTTCGAGGAGGCCAAAAAGTGAGCCGCATGTCGTTCGGTCGCCGCAAGCTGCTCATGGCGCTCGCCGCCGTGCCGGCGACGCTCCCCATCGCGCGCATGCTTCACGCGGGGCCGAACGCGCCGCCGCCCACGCGCCTCGTGCTCGTGATGCAGAACAACGGCACGCAGCAGGCCAATTTTTGGCCCGCCGCCGGCAGCCTTCGCTCGCCCATCCTGGACGCGCTCTTCGTCGATCCAAAGACCGGCGCGCCGGACGCGCTCGGCGCCAAGGCGACGCTCGTGAAAGGCGTCCAGATCCCGAACGACGGCAACGGCACGAACGGCAACCAGCACGACATGGGCTTCGCGCGCATGTTCACCGGCGCGAAGCTGGTGTCGCAGGGCGGGCAGCCATGGGGCGGCGCCGCGTCGGTCGATCAGCTCGTCGCCAAGGCGTGGAACGTCGACACGCTCGCCCTCGCCGTCCTCGCGTCGCAGACCGAGCCGCACCCAAAGCCGGGGTTCGATCACCGCCAGTCGTTCTCGTACTTGGGGCCGGCGACGATCAAGCACCCGCGCACCGATCCGCTCTCGGTCTTCCACTACCTCTTCCCGCCGGCCGAGCCCGGCGGCGCCGATCCCGCCGTCGCGCGCCGGCGCGCGAGCGTGCTCGACGCGGTGGCCGGCAACCTCTTTGAGGTCTCCGCGCGCCTCGGCGCCGAGGAGCGCACCAAGCTCGATCTGCACCTCACCGCCATTCGCGACGTCGAGCGCCGGATCACCAACACGTGCACGGCGCTGCCGAGCGCGCCGGCCAACTACCTCGCGCTCGACCCGAACGCCGAGGTCAGCACGGACGCGTACATCACGCGGATGGTCGACGACATGATCGACCTCGCCGTCCTCGCGCTCCGCTGCGGCGTCACGCGCATCGCGACGCTTCAGCTGGGCTACGGCGGCGGCAAGTGGCGCTTCGCGTGGGAGGGCATCGACATGAACTGCCACGACGACGTCGCCCACAAAGACACGTCCGACGGCGGTAGCAGCGCGGAGAACACGCGGCGCCTGGTGCTCATGAACCAGTACTACGCCGGCCGCGTGCGCAAGCTCGCCGCGGCGCTCGAGGCCGCGCCCGACGGCGACGGGACGATGCTCGACAGCACGCTCCTCGTCTGGGCGAACGAGATGGGGCGGGGAGATCACAACCAGGACAACGTGCCGATCGTGATGCTCGGAAAGGCGGGCGGCGGCCTGCAGCCGAAGGGGCGCGTCGCAGACGTCGGCAAGCAGCCTTTCCAGCGGCTCGGCTGCACGATCCTGAACGCGCTCGGCTTGCCGGCCGCGGGCTTCGGGGATTTGCCCGCGTGCGGGAGCTTTCGAGGAGTGTGACGCGTGCCGTGACGTAGAATGGCGCGAGACGCATGAAGCCGCCGACTCCGCCCGCGCCGCCCTCCGACCTGCACGACGCGCTGCGCGAGACGCGCGCCTTCAACGACGCGCTCGAGCGTCGCCTCGCCGAGCAGCCGCCGCTCGTGTCGATCCCGCCGGCGCTCGTGCGCAAGGCGCGGCGCGAGGGGCGCGGCATCTTCCCGGCGCCCGTCTTCGCCCAAGAGGCGCAGGATCTGTCGATCGCCGGGCGCGCGGGGCCGCTGCGCCTGCGCGTCCTCGCGCCCTCGGGCAAGAAGACCGGCGTCTACCTGCACCTGCACGGCGGCGGCTGGATGCTCGGCGCGGCGGACCTGCAGGACGCCGAGCTGCTCGCCCTCGCGAACGCGACGGGCCTCGTCGCCGTGAGCGTCGACTACCGGCTCGCGCCGGAGCACCCCTACCCCGCGGGCCCCGACGACTGCGAGGACGCGGCGCGCTGGCTCGTCGCCGAGGGCGCCGCGGCGCTGGGCGCGCCCGCGCGCTTCTTCGTCGGCGGTGAGTCGGCGGGCGCGCACCTCGCGGTCGTGACGCTCGTCCGCCTGCGCGATCGGCACGGCGTCACCGGCGCGTTCGAGGGGGCCAACCTCGTCTACGGCGCGTACGACCTCTCGATGACGCCGAGCCAAAGGAGCTGGGGCGACCGCAACCTCGTCCTGTCGGGGCCGATCATTCGCCACTTCGGCGACGCGTTCCTGCCGGGCGTGCCGGTGGACGCGCGGCGGAATCCCGACGTGTCCCCGCTCTACGCCGACCTGCGCGATCTCCCGCCGGCGCTCTTCACCGTCGGCACGCTCGACCCGCTCCTCGACGACACGCTCTTCATGGAGGCGCGCTGGCGCGCGGCCGGCCTCGCGTCGATTTTGCGGGTGTGGCCGGAAGCGATCCACGGCTTCGACGCTTTCCCTACGAAGATGGCGAGCCTCGCGCGCGCGGCGATCACGGAGTTTTTGTGCCGCGAGCCCTGATCTCGCGGCGCTTCGTGTTGACCTTCCTCGTCCTCCTTGGCGTCGGCGCCGCCTGCGCGACATACACGCGCGTCGACGAGCCTCAGGTGCGCGCGCGCGGCGCCGAGGAGATCATGTGCGACGGGCTCCTCGTGACGTTGACCCCGCAAGACGCGCCACGCGAGGGCGTCGCGCGGTACGCGGTGAGCGGCTGCAAGCGCTCGGTCGTGCTCGACTGCAACCAGGCCCCTGGGCCGGACGCCGGCGTCGTGTGCAGGCGTACCGGCTGGCGCTCGGCCGACGGCGACGGCGACGGCGAGGTCCGCGGCGACGGTGACGACCGCGTCGCGGCCGTCGCGGTCGGCAGCGCGGCGGGCTGCGCGTGCGCGCGCCTGTTCGCGTCGAAGGACAGCTCGTCGTCCTCGTCGTCCGGCGCGAGCACGCCGATGAGCACGACGCCCCAGCGAAACCGACGCTGACGCCCCACTCCCTTTCCACAAACGAAAGGCGCGTGGCCTCGCCCGGGGCGCGCGGAAGGGTAGCCCGACGACCCGAGGGCGCTATGCTCTCCCCATGCGCCTTTCCTCCGCTTTCCTCGCCCTCTCCCTTCCCACGCTCTTCGCGATCGCGTGCTCGTCGAGCTCGTCCGGCTCGGGCACCGGCGACGCGGGCAGCAGCGGCGCCTCCGGGTCGAGCGGCGCGCCCGGCAGCTCCGGGTCGAGCGGCGCGCCCGGCAGCTCTGGCTCGAGCGGCTCGAGCGGCTCGATGGATGCGGGGAGCTCCGGCGCGTCGGGCTCGAGCGGCACGTCGGGCAGCTCCGGCTCTTCCGGCTCGTCCGGCGCCGTCGATTCCGGAACCACCTGCCCCACGACCGCGAATTTTGCGGGCTGCGTCGAAGCCGACGCCGGCCCGGCCAGCGACAACACGTTCGTGGACTATGGCGCGACGGACCCGACGGTCCAGATGATCACGGGCGACTACGTGTCGGGGACCCCGTCCAGCTACGTGGCCAAGTGCATCAAGATCAAGCTGGGCCAAACCGTCTCGTGGTCCGGCGATTTCTTGGCGCACCCGCTCGTGCCGGCGTCGTGCAACCCGTCCACCGGCGGTGAGATCCCGACGCTCAGCAGCGGCAGCGGGCCGGCGACGTTCAAGCCGACGGCGAAGGGCATCTGGGGCTTCCAGTGCCTGCACCACTCGCCCGCCGGGATGAAGGGCGTCATCGTCGTTTACTGAAGCGCTTGCCGAACCGCGC
>JAYVXL010000398.1:0-5941 GCA_043785185.1 Myxococcales bacterium | reverse complement strand
CCGAGCGTCGATGCGTGCGGAACGGGGACGTACGCCGTCGGGCTCGGCGGCAGCATGTGCAGTGTGGCGACGTTCAACGCGATGGGGGGCCAAGCCTGCGGTGCGCTCGCAGTCCCCATCAACGTCGCCGACAAGGCGACCGTCAAGGTGACGCCCCCCGCGGGGCCGCCGGCCTGCAACCCCGAAGCTGCGACGCTCATCGCCAGCGGCGGTCGCGCCGGCGAGGCGTGCTCCGGCCCCTCCCCTGGCAACGCGTGCGCGCAGCTGGGCGGCGCATCCGGCGTGTGCTTGCCGCCCGGCAACCTCAACGGACCGGGTGCGTGCATCATGCAATCGGGCGCCGCGGCGTGCCCGCCGGCCTCCGCCTACTCGGCGATGTACCTCGTCGGCGACTCGTTGACCGACACGCGCACCTGCTCGCAGGCGACGTGCGCGCCG
This sequence comes from Myxococcales bacterium, assembly GCA_043785185.1. GTDB lineage: Bacteria > Myxococcota_A > Polyangia > Polyangiales > Polyangiaceae > JANYHK01. The sequence goes on along the minus strand of JAYVXL010000398.1, from coordinate 5,503 downwards.
CCAGGGTCGTGCGCGGGCGGAACGCTTCGCCTTTACGAATCGAGCACGTGCAGCGGCGGTGATGGTCTAGGGCAGACGTTCGACGGCGTCTGCCATATGAACGACAACAGCAGCTTTAGGGCGCGGGGATACATTCTCGAGAATGTGTCGGGATGCGCCGTCCAGACCAAGCCGCAGGTCACCGGCGGGAGCGCCGTCTTCACGAACCCGCAAGTCGTCTGCTGCACGGGCGGAAACTGAGCGACCCCTCTCGGAGGGGTCGCTCCACGCTGGCGCTCTAGCTCACGGAGAGGGCGCGCTCGGGGTGACGGCGTCGGGTCCATCCACGATGTGGAACTCGACGCGCCGGTTGGCCCTGCCCGCGTCCTCGGAGTCGCCTTGCACGAGCGGCCGCGCGAAGCCGACGCCCTCGGACGTGAGCCGCGCCGCGGCGACGCCGTGCTTCTTGAGCCACGTCACCACCGAGGCCGCGCGCGCTCCGCTGAGACGCTTGTTGTAGTCGACGGTGCCCTTGTTGTCGGTGTGGCCTTCGACGCGCACCTTCTTGAGCTCGGGGTGGTCCTTGAGGAGCGCGAGCACCGCCTCGAGGATCGGATCGCCCGCCGGATCGAGGTCCGCGCTGTCGAACCGGAACTTGACCTGCTGGGTAATGACGATCTGACGCGCCTGCACGAACGCGAGCGGGCAGCCGTTCTTCTTGGGATCGGGATCGGCCTTCCCGGGCTCATCGGGGCACGCGTCGACGTTGTCGGCGATGCCGTCCTTGTCGCGATCGCCGGGGCAGCCGTTCGTCTTCGGGTCGGCGGTCTTGACGCCGGCGACGTCGGGGCACGCGTCGTCGGTGTCGTAGACGGAGTCCTTGTCACGGTCGGACGGGCAGCCGTTCGTCTTCGGGTCGTCGGTCGCGACGCCGGGCACGTCAGGGCACGCGTCGGCGGCGTCGAGGATCCCGTCCTTGTCGCGATCGGGCGGGCACCCGTTCGTCTTCGGATCGCCCGTGAGGACGCCGGGGACGTCGGGGCAGGCGTCGGCCGTGTCGGCGACGCCGTCGTGATCGCGATCGCTCGGCGGCGGCGGCGGGCAGCCGTTCGTCTTCGGATCGTTCGTGCGAATTCCGCGCGTGGTCGGGCACGCGTCCTCGCCGTCGGGGACGCCGTCCTGGTCCGCGTCCTTTGGCGGCGCGCCGGGCGCCCATTCGAGCGAGGCCAGCACGCGAAGCGCCGGCTCGCCGTAGCCGCGCGTGAGGCCCGGGCCCGCGCCGGCGCCGACGCGCCAATCGGACGCGAACGTCGCGTGCCCGCTGAAGAGGAGCTCGACAGGCGTGTTCCGAACCTTGAAGGGCGGATCGTCGCCCCCCACCACCGTCGCGCCGTAGACCTCGGGGCCGACGACGAACGTGCCGCCCAGGCGCGCGCCCGCCGAGGCGCCGAAGAGCATCTGGCTTCCGAGCGAGCTGCCGGCGAAGGCGCCGTTGAGCGAGCGGTAATCGAAGGAGACGCGCGCGGCGTAGACGAACTGGCCAATCTCGCCCGCGGCGAGGAGGCGCGGCACGACACGGACCGTCCCGTCGCTCGTGTACGCGTCGCGATTTCCGGTCGGCAGGAGCACCTGCACGCCCGCCGCGACCGTGAGCGGCTCGCCGTACTCGCCGAGGAGCCGCAGGTCTGCGCCGAGCCGGAGATCGCCGAGGGCCGGCGACACCGGCGCCGCGTACGTCACGCCGCGCGAGACCCCGTCGGTGCCGCTCTGGTACGCCGCGACCGGAAGGTTCAGCGCCACGCGCACGCGATCGCCGAGCACGAGGCTCCCGCCGGCGTGCAAGAGGAGCTGATCGCGGACGACGCTGGTTTTCACGGAGCCGGAGGCGTCGTACACAGCGAGCGGACGGTTCGCGTAGTCGACGACGACGCCGACGGCGGGGCGCATGTTGCCGCGCAGATCGAGCGATTCGCCGGCGAACCAGTCGCTGCCGCGCTCCGAGGGCTCGAAGCGGTCGATCGCGAAGCCTCGCTGCTGCGCGAAGACCGGCAGAACGCCGGTCAGCGATGCGGCCGCGACCGCGGACGCGAGGAGCGTGCGGCGGCTCATCGCGACCCGCCTTTCGCGCGCGCGGCGCGCGCCCGTTTGCCCGCGCGCCCGCGCGCGAGGAGACCGGCGAGGCCGAGCACGCCGAAGACCGATGCGGTCCCGCCCTGCCCGCCCGCGCCGAGGCGGCAGCTGCATCCGCCGCCTTCGAGGATCGTGTCGTCGGGCGGCGCGCCGCCGAGACCTCCGTCCGCCCCCGAGGCGCCGCCGTCACCTCCGCCGATCCCGCCGTCGCCTCCGCCCCCGTCGCCTCCGCCACCGTCGCGGCCCCCGCCGTCACCGACCCCGCCGTCGTCGGTCGCGCACTGCAGCGCGGTCACGCACCCGCACGTGTCGTTGGGCAAGCAAGTCTTTGGCAGCGTGCAGTTGCCGGTTTTTCCCGGCGCGCACTCGACGCACTGGCCGCGGCCGGTGTCGCAGACGAGCCCGCCTTTGCAGTCGGTGTCGAGCGTGCACTCCACGCAGCGCCCGGGCGGGTTCTGCAGATCGCACTTCGGCGCCGGCGGCTTGCAGTCGCCGTCTCGCGTGCACGTCGTGGCGACGCACATGCCGGTGCCGCCGTCCTGCGCGGAGCACGACTGGCCGATCGGGCACGAGTCGACGCCGCCGATGACGCGGCATCCCGGCACGCACTGACCGGCGCCCGTCCCCGGATCACAGATGAGGCCGCTCCTCGCGCCGCAGTCGCCGTCGGAGACGCAGCCGCACTCCCCTTTCGCCGTGTTGCAAACGGGCTTGCCGCCCGTGGTGCAGGCCGTCGCGTTGGTGCTCGAGCACTCGGTGCACTGCCCAAGGAGGATGCCCGAGCGCTGGCACGCGGGTTTCTGCGCGGTCGGACAGCTCAAAGGCGGCGGCACCGTCGGCTTGAAGTCGACGAGACACGCGACGCAGACGTGCGCCTGGGGATCACAGATCGGCGTCCCCGGAGTCGCGATGCACTCCGCGCTGGTCGCGCAGGTCGCGGCGAGCGCCTCACCTCCGATGGACGAGGCGGCGGCGGCGAGAAGAAAGGCGATCGTGCGAAGGGTTCGTGGCGCACCGGTCGTCATGGAGGTCACCTCCTGGTGGGGGTATCGCGATGGCGATGTATCCCAACAGAGATAGTCTATCGCAAGCGGTGTACCGCAGGCCAGCTCGGAGAAATCACCTCCCCTCGCGACGCGTCACCGGGCACCCGGATCGCGCGAGTGAAAAAATTTCAATGTGGGCGACGTGCACACGCCGCGTGCCGCGCCGGTACGCGCGCGCGACGATTCGCGGGCAATTTCGCGGTCGCGGGTCAGAAGCGTTCCTTGTCGTTCTGCGGCGCTTGCGCCCACGCCTTGGAGGGCTGGCCGTTGATCGTCGTGCCGCCGAACGCGAACGCAGGGACCATGGAGAGCATGTCGGCGGGGAACGAGAGTGTCGGCGTGCTCGCTTTGTCGAGCGACGCCACGTGATCGGCCGTGAGCTTCACGTCGAGCGCGCCCACGTTGTCGTCGAGCTGCTCGAGGGTGCGCGCGCCGATGATCGTGGACGTGACGCCGGGCCGGTTCTGCAGCCACGCGAGGGCGACGCGCGGGACGGTGGTGCCGAGCTCCTTCGCGATCGCCTCCATCAGGTCGAGCAAGTCGAACGTCCGGTCGTCGAGAAAGCTGGTGACCCGTGCGCCGCGCCCGGCCTGATGGTTGCCCTTGTCCGCGCGCTTGTACTTGCCGCTGAGCGCGCCGCCTCGCAGCGGCCCCCACGGTGTGATGCCCAGACCAAGCTCCTGCGCCATGGGCACGAGCTCCCCTTCCACGGTGCGCTGCAAGAGCGAATACTCGATCTGGAGCGCAATGAGCGGCGACCATCCGCGGAGAACCGCCATCGTCTGCGCCTGCGCCACCTTCCACGCCGGCGCATCGCTGAAGCCCAGGTAGCGAACTTTGCCCTGCTCGACGAGCGTATCCAGCGCGCGCATCGTCTCCTCGATGGGCGTCGTCTTGTCCCAAGCGTGGAGCCAATACAGATCGATGTAGTCCGTCTTGAGGCGGCGCAGCGACTCCTCGCACTGGCTGAGGATGGCCTTGCGGTTCGACCCGCCGCCGTTCGGATCTCCCAGGAACATGTTGGTGACGAACTTCGTGGCGATGACGACGCGGTCACGCTTCTGGCGGTCGTGCGCGAGGTGCTCTCCGATGATCACCTCGGAGTGGCCCTTCGTGTACCCGTTCGCGGTGTCGATGAAGTTGCCGCCGCGATCGATGAAGGCATCCATGATGCGCTTCGCCTCCTCTGGCTCCGAGCCCCACCCCCATTCCTTGCCGAACGTCATGGCGCCCAAGCAAAGCGGGCTGACGCGAAGACCGGAGTGACCGAGCGTGACGTAGTGCGCGAGCGACATGCGCATGTGTTTATCGCCAAGCGCGCGAGGCGTCGAGGCTCGCGGCCCGCTGCATCTCTCTGTCGGCGGAGGCCGTCAGCCTTTCGGGAGCATGCCGGTCCGGTTGTGCCGACCGCCGGGCACCCACGCGATTTGGCCGGGTCCGGGGTAGCGCACTTCCCGAATGCGCGCTTGGGTCGACGGCGAAAGAAGGAACGCCTGCAGGGCCGCGGCGCCGGCCTCGTTCGCCCCGCCGACCTTGTTCGCCTTCACGATGATCGAGACCAGCATTCTCTGGAGGAGCGGATCGGCCGTCACGAGCGGCTCCAACCTCGGCGGGGCCGCGCTTTCACTCGTTCGGAGAAACGGAGTCAGGCCCCAAAGTGTGTAGGCCTTGCGTTCGGAGGCGAGTCGGATGGCGTCGACCTTCGCTTCGCCCCCGTCGATCAGCCAGCCCTTGCGATCGGGGCGGTCCGCGGCGTGCCAGAGAATCTCCGTGAGGTAGCGCACACCGTCGATGCTGTTGACGACGAACGGTGCCCGCTTCTCGGCGATTCGCCGGAACGCTTCGCCGGCGTCCTGCAGCCCGCGCACGTTCGCCGGGTCTTCCGGCGGTCCCAAGAGCGCCATCTGGTTCGAGAACAGCGTCCGCGGCCACTCGCCATAGCCACCCATCACGAACTCTTCGGCGTGTTTGTGGCCGTAGTGCGAGATGGCGAGATCGACGGTGCCCGAGCGCGCGAGATCGTAGACGAACGAGGAGGACGTGAGCTCCACCTTGAAGGGCGTCGCGTTCTGGAACGCCTCGATCAAATTGGGGAGCAGGTGTCCTTCGACGGCAGTGGGAACGCTCGCGACACGCACGACCATCGGACGGGCCGCGAGCGTCGCCTTCGGCGCAGGCGGCTCGGTCTTCGGCGCGCCCTTCGAGCACGCGAGCGCGCCGACGGGGATCGCGCTCAGCAGGGCGCCGCCCAGGGCGCGGCGGGTCAGCGCCGCGGAACGAGTCACGGAGTCGTCTTTTGAGTCCGCCATCGCGATTGCCTCCATCTCGCCGGGCAAAGGGCGAGCGCC
>JAYVXL010000397.1:0-1742 GCA_043785185.1 Myxococcales bacterium | reverse complement strand
CGCCCACGAGCGCGGCGAGCAGCCGCCGGCTTCCGCCGTGGTCGCCGAGGGCGAGCATGTTGAGGATCGACATCGGGTGGTTGTCGACGAGCGCGGAGCCGAGCGCCGAGACGACGCCGACGGTCCCGAGCTCGCGCGCCGTCCCTGCCGGCGCCGCGTGGTAGAGCGCGGCGAGCCGGGCCTCGAGGCCGACGTGCTGCAGGCCGACGACGACGAGGAAGACGCCCCACAGGAACACGAGGATGTCGGGCGAGACCTGCGCGGCGAGCCGCCGCGGCGAGGCGACGCGGTAGCGCCACGCGAGCAGGAGGCAGGCCGCCGCGCCCGCGACCGAGACGAGCCACACGGCGCCGCCGAGCGCCGCCATCGCCGGGTACGCGGCGAAGACGACGACGAGCAGGACGACCGCGGGCCGCTCGGCGGCGTGCGCCGGCGCGCTCGACACGGGCGCCTGCGACGCCTGCGCACCCGCGAGGAGGCGCCCGAACCGGACGCGCAGGATCGCGTACGTGAGCGCGGCGCCGGCGATCGAGATCGGCAGCATCACGCGCGCGTACGCGTTGAAGCTGACGCCCGCGAACTCCGCCACGATCATGTTCATCGGGTTCGAGACGATGAACGGCGCGACGCCGGGCGCGAGGAAGACGGCGAACGCGAACGCGAGCGTCACGTCGGCGCGGCCCGGGTAGAGCCGCCGCGTGAGCGCGATCACCAGCGGCGTGAGCAGGAGGACCGCCGAGTCGTTGTTCAGGAGCGACGGCGTCACGACCGCGACGAGGAACACGATCCCGAACGCGCGGGTCGCCGACGTGCGGCGCGCGTACGCCTCGAGGACGCCGGCCATGCGCTCGAACGCGCCGACCTCGCGCACCACGCCGGTCATCACCATGACCGACGCGAGCGCGAGCAGCGGCCGCCACTGGATGCGCGCGGACGTCGCGAGGTCGTCCAGCCGCAGGAGGCCCGTCGCGAGGAGGACGAGGACGCCGAGCAGCGCCGCCGATCCGGGCGAGAAGCGCAGCGCGCGCAGACCGAGGCGCGGCCGCGAGACGGCGAGGCTCACGGTGAGGGCCAGGGTCGAGTAAGCGACGGCCTCGTCCACGGCTCCCAGTATAAAGGCGCGCGCGCGCGGTGGCCTGCCCTGGCGGTCACGCGCGGGCACAAGTCACCTCCGTGTAACAAGCCGAGCGCGGATCGGTCGCGATCCAGGGGCGCATCGCCGCCGCGCGCGCGCATCACGCGCGGCGGCGCTCGAGACCGGACGCGCGCCGCGCGGTTGCCGAGCCCGCTCTTCTTTGGAAAGGATGCCGCCTCTCGAACCCCTGGAGGCTTCTCGATGCGGCATCACGTCGGAACGTTCGCTCTAGCCCTCGCCCTCGCCGGCTGCTGCCAGGCGACCGTCAACATTCTGCCCTGGGTTCCTGACGCGCGGTGGGGCGACGGGCACGACGAGCGACGACTATCGCGTGCAGCTCGATTTCAAGTGCGAATGAGCGCCTGAAGCCCCTGGGGTTGACGCGCCCGCGTCACAGGGGGGACACTAACGGTCAATGATGAGACTATTGTCCGTGCGGTTCGCGTTGGCGCTCGGAGCCTCGATGGTATGCGGATGCAGCGGCGGCGAGAGTGGCGCGGGCCCGGCCGACGCGTCGCCCGACGTCACGGTGGACGCCGGGCAACCGAAGGCCGACGTCCCCACGGCCGACATCGATTTCGGTCTCTCGGATTGCGGCGGCGTCGCC
>JAYVXL010000396.1:0-1746 GCA_043785185.1 Myxococcales bacterium | reverse complement strand
CGCACGGCGAGGTGCGCGGCGATCGACGCGTCCTTCGTGCTGATGATGCGGCTGTGCGGTCCGTCGATGGACGCGTCGGCCACCATGAACGCCGGCGTGCGCGCGGTGAAGTCGCCGTCGAGCTTCAGCGGCGCGAGCGTCCCCCTCAGCGCGGGCAGGTGCACCTCGCGCAGGTCCCACAGGACGTGCGAGTGGGGCGCGACGCCGAGCTCCTTCAGGAGCGTCGTGAAGTTCACGTCGCGCACGTCGACGCGAGCCTTGAGCGGGACGCCCTTCGCGAGCGGCTCCACGGTCACGTCGGCGATCGTGACGACGCCCTCGGCGATGCGCACCGTCAGCGCCGGCGTCGTGACGACGTTGCGCCGCACCTGCACGTCGGCCTGGATTTCCTGCGCAAAGTTGAAGTGGTCGAGGCGGATGTCGTGCGCCTCGACGTGACCGGTGATGTCGGGGATCGCCGTGTCCGGGGCGAAGCGCACGTCGACGTCGACGGCGAGCCAGCCGTCGGTCTCCGGCAGCTGCGCGAGTCGCTCGGCGATGCCGAGCGGCACGCGGATGCGCGCGTGGCCGTCGACGCGCGGCAGCTCGCCCTCCTTCTCGGCGAAGCGCACGCGGAGGTGCGCCAGAGACAGCTCGACGCGGCGCTTGTCGGTCTTGGCCAGGCCGCACTGCGGGCGCGTGTTCGCCGCGACGTCCAGGTCGGCCGACCCCTCCGCCTCGAGGCGCCGCACGAGGATGGCGCCCGGCTCGACGCGGACGCGCGCGTCGATGCCGCACAGCGCGTCGTCGTCGAGGGCGAGCATCGGCGGCTTCTCCGCGCCGCCGGGGTACGTGATGCGTGACCTCGTGAGCGCCGCGCGGCCCACGCGCAGGGCGATCTCGAACGAGGAGCCGCGCTCGCGATCGTCATCGGCGGTGACGTCCGCGTCGAGCTCGTGCGCGACGAGCCGCGTGCCGTCGACGTCGAGGTCGAGCTCCGCGTCGGTGAGCGCGACGACGCCGAACGGCGCATGGAACGCAGCATTCTTGGGCTGGTCGTTCTTCTCCGCGAGCTTCACGTCGAGGTTCGCGAGCTGCCCCTGCCGCATCACCACGCGCACGTGCGGCGTGTCGGCCTCGACCTGCTGCACGACGAGCTTGCCGCTGAAGAGCGCGAAGAAGCGCGGCTGCGCGGCGAGGCGCGCGCAGCGAAACGCCGGGCCGCCGCCGTCGGTGGCGGTGACCTCGAGATCGCGCAGCTCCACGGCGAGCGGCCACAGGCGCAGCCCGACCGTGTACGTGGCGTCGACGCCCTGCTCGCGAAGGATGCGCTCGGTCTCGCGCGCCGCCCAGTTCTGCGCCCAGGGAGAGCGCACGATGAACGTGAGGCCGATCGGGAGGAGCCCGACGAACGCGAAGAGCACGCAGAAGAAGCGCGCGAGCACGCGCCCCCAGTCGCGGCCGCGTTTGCGCGGCGCGGGGGGCAAGGCTGTGCTCTCACGTTCGAGGTTCATTGAGGGCGACGGGGCAGCGTTTACGGGGAAGTCCTTACGTTGGACGGACTTCCCCGCTCGGAATGCTAGCCTCGCGCGGCTAAACGCGCCCATTTCCGGGGCATTTTGGCTTATAGAAGCGGGAGCGCATGAGACGGCGGACCCCAGGCGTGCTCACCGCGCGGGAAATGCTCGAGGCGACGATCGCCCGCGCCGAAGCCGAGGACGCCGAGCGCGTCATCCGCGCGCTCGAGCCCCTCGTGCTGGAGCGGCG
>JAYVXL010000395.1:0-1752 GCA_043785185.1 Myxococcales bacterium | reverse complement strand
TGCGCGAGATCCAGGAGGCGGCGAGCCTCGTCCAGGAGCAGGCGCACGAGGACGCGAACATCATCTTCGGCGCCAGCATCGACGAGACGCTCGGCGAGAACGTGAAGGTCACCGTGATCGCGACCGGCTTCGACAGCGTCGAGCGCATGATCCCGGTCGAGCACGCTCGCGCGGTGTCGTCGCAGATGGCAGCCCCGCAGATGATGGCGCAGCAGGCGCCGCAGCAGTACAGCTACGCGCGCCCCGCGCACGGCGGCGCGCGCGAGTCGTTCGTGCCGCAGCCGAGCACGCGCCGCCCGCAGCACGCCCACGACGCGCGCACTCAGGCGGCGAGTCCGCCGTCGCAGGGGCGGCTGCCGATCACGAGCGGCCGCACCGAGGAGCGCGCCGCCGTCTCCAGCCGCACCGGGACGGTCGACCGCAGCTCGCAGTCGGGCTTCCCGAACGACGTGGACTGGGACGTCCCCGCCTTTCAGCGCAAACAGCAGTGAGCGTCCGCGAGGCGGCGACGGATTTCGTCGCCGCCGGACCGCGCCCGCTCACACACGCCGACTCCTCTGACCCGCCCGCACACCCGCCGTCTCGCCAGACTTAAAGAGGCGCGCCTCCCCTTACGGGCGACGAGCAGGTAGCGTTAATATCTGCGGGCGATGGCGGCAGCAGAATGAGGATCGGCAGATACAGCCTCGTGGCGGAGATTGGCCGTGGCGGCATGGGGGTCGTGTACCTCGGCGTCGCCCAAGGCCCGGGCGGCTTCGAGAAGCTCCTCGTCATCAAAGAGCTGAAGCCGGAGCTGGTCGAGGACCCGGCCTTCCTCAAGATGTTCCTCGAAGAGGCGCGCCTCGCGGCACGCCTGAACCACCCGAGCATCGTACAAACGTACGAGGTCGGCGAGGACGCGGGGCGCCACTACATCGCGATGGAGTACCTGGACGGCCGCCCGCTGCACCGCGTCGTGCGACGGGTGATGCGGGCGGGGTCGGCGTCCGAAGAGTTCCTGCTCGGCATGCAGCTGCGCGTCCTTCGCGAGGTCTTGCGCGCGCTGCAGCACGTCCACACGCTCTCCAACCGCGACGGTAAGCCGCTCGCGCTCGTGCACCGCGACGTGAGCCCGCAGAATGTCTTCGTGACCTTCGACGGGCAGGTGAAGCTGCTCGACTTCGGCGTCGCCAAGGCGGCCGACTCGGCCATCGAGACGCGCGGCGGCGTCTTCAAGGGCAAGGTCGGCTACATGCCGCCGGAGCAGCTCTCGAACACGCGCCTCGACGGACGCGCCGACGTGTTCGCCGTCGGCGTCATGCTCTGGGAGGCGATCGCGGGCCAGCGCCTCTGGGCGAACAAGGGCGAGCTCGAGATCCTGAAAGCGATCATCGACCGCAAGATCCCGTCGCCCGCCTCGGTCTCGCCGAGCGTCGATCCGGCGCTCGAGGCGATCTGCATGCACGCGCTCGCAGAACGCGACGAGCGCTTCGAGAGCGCGGCGGCGATGGAGGCGGCGCTCGACGCGTACTGCCGCGAGCATCCGCAGCTCGACGTGTCCCTCCGTGAAATCGGCGCGGCGGCGAGCGGGGCCTTCGAGGACGAGCGCCGTCAAGTGACTGCGACGATCGACGCGCACCTCGCCGCGCTCGCGGGCGGCGACGACGTCGAGTCGCTGCGGCCGCTCCCGGCGATCGCGCCCATCTTGGCGCAGCGAACCCCGTCGCTACCCAACGACGTCGAAGAAGGAAACACCGTCACCCCCGTCGCGGG
>JAYVXL010000394.1:0-5999 GCA_043785185.1 Myxococcales bacterium | reverse complement strand
GCGGCCGAATGGCGCCGTGGCCGTGGAAGCTCGAGTCGCCATGCACCGAGTGGTAGACGATGTACGAAACCAGGAAGAGCGCGGACGCGCCGAGGGCGACGAGCATGTGGCGCGCGTGCTCGGCGACGCGCTTGGCCTTTACGGCGCGGAGGGCCAGGACGAGGAACAGCGCGCTCGTCGCGTTGAGGAAGGCGTTGAGCGCCGGCAGCGCGCCCGTCCACTCCGGCGCCTCGGCCATGCGGCCGTGTCCGTAGATGACGCCCACGAGGAGCGCCAGCGCGGCGAGGCTCACCGCGAGGATGACGGTGACGGCCCGCTTGGGGCTGACGCCGCGCAGCGCAGCGAGCTGGACAGGGCTTTGGGGCGACATTCCGAGCCTGTCTCTAGGGAAAACCACGACGGAGGGCAAGTTGGTATGCTGAGGCCATGAGCGCGCGGTCATGAGCGAGCGCACGGCGCACGTCGACACCTTCGCCCGAGACCGCCTGCCCCCCGCCGAGCTGGCGCCGCGCCTCGACTGGTCGCGCTCGCCCGCGTACCCGGCCCGCCTGAACGCCGCGACGGAGCTCCTGGACGGCGCCGTCCGTCGCGGGTGGGGCGATCGGATCGCCTTTCGGCACGCGGGCGCCCGCCTCACGTACGCGGAGCTCCGCGCGCGCGCGAGCCGCGCGGCGCACGTGCTCGTGCGCGACCACGGCCTCGTCCCCGGCGGGCGCGTGCTCCTCCGCGCGCCGAACACGCTCGGCATGGTCATCGCGTGGTTCGCGGTCCTCAAGGCCGGCGGCGTCGTCGTCGCCACGATGCCGATGCTCCGCGCCCGCGAGCTCGCGTACATCACCGAAAAGGCGAGGGTGTTGCTGGCGCTCTGCGATCCCGCGCTCGCCTCCGAGATGGCCGGCGCGGGCTGCGAAGAGGTCGTGCTCATGGACGACCTCGAGGCGCGCGCCGCCGCCGCGCCGCCCGAGTTCGCCGACGTGGACACCGCGGCCGACGACGTCGCGCTCATCGCCTTCACGTCCGGCACGACAGGGCCCGCCAAAGGCGCGATGCATTTTCACCGCGATCTGCTCGTCGTCGCCGATCTCTTCTGCCCGCACGTCCTGAAGCCCACGATGGACGACGTCTTCGCGGGCTCGCCGCCGATCGCCTTCACGTTCGGTCTCGGCGCGCTCGTCCTGTTCCCGATGCGCGTGGGCGCGTCGACGGTGCTCGTGGACAAGCCCACGCCAGACGCGCTCCTCGCCGCCATCGCCGCCGAGCGGGTCACGATCCTCTTCACCGCGCCGACGATGTTCCGCGCGCTCTCCGAACAAACGGAGAAATACGACCTCTCGTCGCTCAAAAAATCGGTGTCGGCCGGCGAGACGCTCCCCGCGGCGACGTGGGAGAGGTGGCGCGCGGCCACCGGCGTCCGCATCATCGACGGCCTCGGGTCGACCGAGATGCTCCACATCTTCGTCGCGTGCGAGGGGAGCGACATCCGCCCGGGCGCGACCGGCAAGGCGCTGCCCGGCTACGAGGTCCGCGTCGTCGACGACCAGCTGCGCACGGTTCCGCCCGGCACGATCGGGCGCCTCGCCGTCCGCGGCCCCACCGGCTGCCGGTACCTGGGCGACCCGGAGCGCCAGCGCGCGTACGTGCAAGACGGCTGGAACCTCACCGGCGACGCCTACACGATGGACGCGGACGGCTACTTCTGGTTCCAGGCGCGCGCCGACGACATGATCATCTCCGCCGGCTACAACATCTCCGGCCCGGAGGTGGAGGCCGTGCTGCTCGAGCACCCGAAGGTGAAGGAGTGCGCGGTCGTGGCCGCGCCCGACGAGGCGCGCGGCTTCATCGTGAAGGCGTTCGTCGTCCTGCGCGACCCGAACGACGCCGGCGAGGCGACGACCAAGGAGCTGCAGGACCACGTCAAGGCGACGATTGCACCTTACAAGTATCCGCGCGCCGTCGCGTACGTGGACGCGCTGCCCAAGACCGAGAACGGCAAGGTGCAGCGCTACAAGCTGCGCGGCGGCTGAGGGGTCAGCCGCCGCGCATCGCCACGACCGGCGAGACGCGCGCGGCGCGGATGGCCGGGAAGAACCCGCCGAGCACGCCCATGCCCGCCGCGAACAAGAGCGCGGTGAGGATGATCCGCGGCGTGGGCTCGAAGCTGAAGACGATCTCCGACCAGCTGGCGAAGTTCATCATCGAGAATTTGACCATGCCCATCCCGAGCGAGGCGATGACGCCGACGAGGCCGCCGAGCATGGCCAGGGCGACCGACTCGAGGAGGAACGACGTCAGGATGCTCGCGCGCGAGAAGCCCAGCGCGCGCAGCGTGCCGATCTCGCGCTGACGGTTCGCGACCGCCGCGTACATCGTGATCATCGCGCCGATCATCGCGCCGATCGAGAAGAACACCGAGATGAGCGTGCCGAGCGCACCGACGAAGATGCTCGTGCCCGACGACTGGCGCTCGAAGTAATCGGTCTCGCGCAGCGCGAGGTAGCCGTACTGCTTGTCGCTCTCGATCGCGCCCTTGAACGCGTCGAACGCCGCCGGCGAGTCGAGGCGCACGCGCACCGACGAGGTGGACGCGCCGCGGGAGTACGAAGCCCGGAGCGTGTCGACGTCCACCCAGACCTCCGACTCGAACGACGAGCCGCCGGCCTCGAAGACGCCGACCACCTTCACCGGCCGGTTCTTGCGCAGATCGAACGACTCCTCGAGGTCCGTCCCCTTGAAGCGCCCGCGGATGCGCTGGCCGACGAGCACCTCGTCGCTCCCCGCCTTTGGCGCGCGGCCGGCGACGATGTGGACCTCGGGGCGGAACTTCATCGCGCCGTCGCTGACGCCGCGGATCTGCACGTTCGTAAAGCCGCTCGCGCCGATCTTCTCCATCGCGCCGACGACGATGACCTCGCCCACGCCGAGCGGCACGCCCTTCTCGTCCTTCTTCACGCCCGGCGCGCCGAGGATCACGTTGACCGCGGAGACGTCCAGGGTGCTGCTCAGCTCGTTGTCGCTGCCCTTGCGCAGGACGATCGCGTTGTCGTCCCGCCCCGAGACGCCGAGCGTCTTCTTGATGCCGGCGGAGAGCATGAGCGCCGCCGCGAGCACGAAGACGACGAGCGCGATGCCGAGCGCCGTCGCCACCGTCGTCGTCTTGCGGACGGCGAGGCTGCGGATGTTGTAGCGAATGGGGATCATCAGGCCACCTTCCGGAGCGCGTCGACGACGCGGAGCTTGGAGGCGCGGTACGCCGGGATCGCCGCGGCGACGGCGCCGAGGCCGATCGCGAGCAGCGCGGCGGCGACGGTCGCCTTGGGATCGATGCGGAAATACGGGAAGTACGAGCCCATGTTCTCCTCGATCCAGCGCCCCATCCCTTCTTGCACGAACGGGTACGCCAGGCCGATGCCGAGCGCGCCGCCGAGCGCGCCGATCAGGATCGACTCGAAGGCGATGAACGACGCGATGTGCACGCCGCTGAAGCCGAGGGCCTTGAGGACGCCGTACTCGTTGGTGCGCTCGCGCACGCCCATCGCGATCGTGTTGCCGAGCACCAGCATCATGATGATGAGGATGACGACGGAGATGATGTCCACCGCCGTGAGCACCGCCGAGAACATCGCGAGGAACGACGCGTTGAACGAGTGCTCGTCCTGGCTCAGCGTCTGCGTCTCTTTCTCGTCGAAGATCTTGTCGAGCGCGACGCCGATGGACGCCGACTGTGCGGGCTGGTCGACGCGGCTGACGACCCAGCCGATCGTGTCCTTCCGGTTCTGCGGGAGGTTGTCGTTCAGGTAGTCCCAGCGGAAGAGGAACGTCGAGCGATCGACGACCTTGGACTTGGCCTCGTAGACGCCGACGATGTGAAAGTCCCAGTCCCCCTGCTTCGGGTAGATGCCGCTCGTGAGGATGACCTTGTCCCCCACCTTCCAGCCCATCTTCTTCGCGAGCACGTCGCCGACGATGGCGGCCTGCGGATCGTGGAGGAAGGTCTCGAGTTGGTCCTTCGGGACGACCACGTCGTCGTAGACCTGGAAATACGTGGGCGCGTCGATGGCGAGCGCGGCGAAGAACTCGCGCTCGTGCTTCTCGTCCTTGCCGCCGAACCAGTTGGAGTACGTGGCCACCTTGATGTGCGGCGCGCTCCGGACGTCGTTGATGTAGCGGAGCGGGAGCGGCTGGACGAACGTGATCTTGTGGCGGGTGACGACGCGGTCCTTCGCGGCGTACTCGGCGCCGCTGGTCCAGGCGAACACGATCGTGCGCAGGAGGAGGAACGTGAGGATCGCCACGGCAACGCCGAGGACGGTGAGGATCGCGCGGAACTTGTTCCTGAGGATGTTCCGCGCCGCGAGGGACGCGAGGTTCACTTGAACGCGCCTTTGTCGAGGTGGCGAATGATCTTCGCGCGCCCGGCGGCGGCGGGATCGTGCGTGACCATCACGATCGTCTTGCCGAGCTGCTCGTTCAGCTTCTGCAGGAGGTTCAAGATCTCGTCCGCGCTCGTGCGATCGAGGTCGCCGGTGGGCTCGTCGGCCACGATGATCTGCGGGTCGTTGACGATGGCGCGGGCGATCGCGACGCGCTGCTCCTGGCCGCCCGAGAGCTGCCGGGGGAAGTGCGTCGAGCGATCCTCGAGCCCCACCACGCGGAGCGCGGTCTGCGCGCGCTTGCGGCGCTCGCCGCTCGCGACGGAGGTGAGGAGGAGCGGCAGCTCGACGTTCTCGACGGCGGTGAGGACGGGCAGCAGGTTGTAGCTCTGGAACACGAAGCCGATCGTGTTCGAGCGCCACTTCGCGAGCTCGCCCTCGCTCATCTTGTCGATGCGCTTGCCGTCGATCTCGAGCGAGCCGCTCGTGGGCTGGTCCAGGCCGGCGATGAGGTTGAGGAGCGTGGATTTTCCCGAGCCGGACGGGCCCATGAGCGCCTCGAACGAGCCCTTCGGGACGTCCAGGTCGAGCCCGTCGAGGATGCGCAGCTTCTCGCCGCCGCGCTCGTAGCTCTTGCCGATGCCGCGCAGCTTGATGAGGATCTCGGCGGCCTTTTCGGGCTTCTCCGACGTCTCGGTCTTGTGCTTCTTGCTGGCGCCGTCGTTCGTCTCGGTCGTAGCTTCGCTCACTGGGACTCCCCCTTCTCTTTGATCGGCTGCCCGTCCGCGAGCGCGGCCGGCGGTGACTTGATGACCTTGGTGCCCGCGGCCGGGCCGTCGAGGAGCTCGAAGCCGCCAGCGAGCGGCGGGCCGAGCGACAGCGTGACGAGGCGCGACTTGCCGTTGTCGACGACGAACGCGACCTTGGCGCCGCCGCGCTCGGCGACGGCGGAGGCGGGGATGATCTTCTTCGGCGGCTCGGCGAGCTGCTTCACGTCGAGCGGCTTCTCGAGGAAGCTCACGCGCGCGGCCATCTCGGGCAGCGCGCCGCTCTCGGCGTCGACGAAGCGGACCTTCACCGTGCCGCTCGCCTTCGCGCGGTTCAGGCGCGGGCTCACCTCGACGGTCTCGCCGCGCCTCCTCTTGTCGGGGAACGCGTCGAGCACGACCTCGCACGGGCCGCCGGGCTTGATCTGACCGAGCCGCGCCTCCGGGACGTCCACCTCGACGAGCAGCGACGCGAAATCGGCGAGCTGCACGAGCTCCGCGTTGAGCGTGACGACGTCCCCCACCGACGCCGGCTTGGTGACCGCCGTGCCCTCGATCGGCGCGGGGATCGTCATGTTGCCGAGGCTCACGACGAGCGAGCCCATCTCCGCCTGCGCGGCGCCCGCCTCGGCGTCGGCCGCGTTGGCCTCGGCGTCGGCCGCGCGGACCTGCTCCTCGAGCCCCTTCACGCGCGCGCCGAGATCGTCGGCCGTCGCCGCGGAGACGGCGCCCGACAGCGCGAGCCGCTTCTCGCGCTCCCACTGCTGCGAGATCTCCGCGGTGTTCGCCTTCGCCACGAGCACGCGCGCGCGGGCCGTCTGCGCGCGCGCCCGCGCCGCCAAGACGCGGGCTTGCGCGGCGG
>JAYVXL010000393.1:0-6002 GCA_043785185.1 Myxococcales bacterium | reverse complement strand
GCCCGTGCCGTCGCCCCCGCCGCCGTCCGTCGGGGGCCGGCCGCCGCCGTCGACGCCGGGCCCGCCGCTGCTGCTGCTGCCGCCGGCGCCCCCCTCCGGCGCGCCCGCGCCGGAATCGGTCACCGCGCCCACGCCGCCGCCGGTTGGGTCGCCCTGCGATCCTGCGCCGCCGCCCCCGCAGGCCGCGAGGAGCGTCAGGACCAGGAGCGCGCCGAGCTTTCCCTCCCCACCGTTCATGAGCCTTCCGTACGGTCGGTTTCCCGCCACGTCAAGGCCATTCACCCCGAAGAGTGGCTGCGCCCTCGCGCCCCATCGTCAGGACCGCGCGCGACCTATAGGATGGGCCGCCATGG
This sequence comes from Myxococcales bacterium, assembly GCA_043785185.1. Lineage (GTDB taxonomy): Bacteria > Myxococcota_A > Polyangia > Polyangiales > Polyangiaceae > JANYHK01. The sequence continues at coordinate 5,649 of JAYVXL010000393.1, read as the reverse complement.
CGGAAGTGTGCCCAGAGTGCAAGGCGACGCTCGACGATCCGAGCAAGCCCTGCGAGTGGTGCGGCCACGCGCCGGGCAAGGCCGCCGCCGGCGGGGCGAGCCAAGAGGGCGTCACCGCGCCGCCGCCGCCCGACTACGCGGCGAAGACCAGGCCAGAGGGCGCCGCCTCTGCCCCTAGGCTGGCGGCCGCGACGGCGCCGCCCCCGCCGCGCGTCCCTTCGATGACGATCGACGAGCCGTTCGCCGACGACGCGCCGCGGCCGGGAGCGCCGCCGAAGCCCGCGATCGCGACCCCCGCGCCTTCGCCCGCGATCCGCACGCCGCTCGCCGAGCCCTCGACCGCGCTCCGCGCGTCGCGCGAGCAGATCCTCGACGGCGGGCTCGACGAAGGCCCCGCGCTCGAGCTCGACGTCGGGGGCGAGTCTGCCCCGCCCGCCGAGCGCCCCGCCGCCGCGAGCGCAGCTTCGATCCACGTGGACGGCGGGGCCGCGCCGCCGGAGCTCGATCCGAGCGAAATCCGCATGGTCGCCCGTTTCGGCATCGTCCCGGAGTCCTGGTGGTCGACGCCGCTGTACGTCCGCAGCGTGCGCGCACGCCAGGGCGAGCTCGCGAAGGAAGTCGTCGCCGCCGAGGAGCACTACCTCGCGTCGAAGACCGCGCTCGACGATGCGCTGCTCGCGATCGCCCTGCGCGCGATCGCCGAGCTGCGAGGCATGCCCACGTCGCCCGGCGCGTACCAGAAGACGCTCGACGCGCTCGCCAAGCACGAGGCGGACCTGCGCTCGCTCGACGCGAACGCCGACGGGGAGTCCGAGACGCAACGCGAGACCGTGCGCGCGCTGAAGGCGCCCGCGACGTCGAGCGACGGGGAGCTCCAGGGCGCCCGCGCGCTCTTCCGCGCCGCGTGCGTCGACTTCGCCGAGCGCGTGGTGGACGACCGCACGAACTTCGGCGAGGACTACGAGGAGCCGCGCGCGCGCATCGCGCGCCTGCGCAACGCGCGCGATGCGGCGAACAAGAGCGCCCTCCTCCACCACGCCGCGATGGGCGCGTTCGACGCCGAAGCATTCGCGACCGGTCAGCGCGTGACGTACCTGGCGGTGGGCCTCGCCGCGCTGTCGTTCGCCGCGCTGGCCTTTTCGCTCAAGTGAGCGTCACGGCTTGGCGCTCGCGATCGGCGCCATGAAGTCGCACGAGTGGTCGACCAGGCATTGGTGGCCCACCGGGCGCGTCAGATAGAGGAGGTCCTGCCCGCCGGTCGCGATGAAGCGCGCGATGAGGCCGAGCGCGTACTGCTGCGGGTCCCACACCGAGCACGGCCCGCCGGACCAGCCGTGCTGGCCGCGCGGATCGGAGTACATGTGCAGCTGCGCGAGGAGCGGCGCGCTCGCCGGCCACCCTTTGCCGGAGAACGCGGGCGCGGTCTCGCGCGGCGCCCACACCGCGTCGAGCGCGTCGGGACCCGTGACCGCCATGTCCGCGCGCCGCGCGAGGCGCAGCGGCTTTTGCGGGTGCTGCTGTTCGAACGGCAAGCGCCCCTCGCTCACCCAGTCGACGTCGTAGAGCGCGCCTTTGCAAACGCCCGCTTCGAGCGTCGCCTTGCAGTCGGGCGCGTCGATCGCGTTGGCCTTGCACCCCGGCCCGGCCGGCGTGCGGTTCAGGCGGCCGATGCCCTCGGTCATGTATCCGTCCACGAGCACCTGGTTCGGCGTTCGGTTCCCGAGCTCGGCGTAGAGCCCGGGCGGCGCGCAGTATTCGCGGTACTCCGGGTACTTCGTCGCGAAGTCGGGCGGGAGGAACGGCACCATCCCCGCCGCGCGGCCATAAGCGATCTCGGTGTGCACGGCGACGTAGTTGTCGCCCACGCTCGGCATGTTGAGCACGCCGCGCGGCGGCGTCGGCGAGCCGTCGGGGCGCGTGAGCGCCTTCATCGCGACGTAGGGCGCGAAGTTGATCGGATCGGCGGGGTCGGCGACGGCCTGCCCCAGCGCGAAGAAACGGCGGAAGAGCGGCGTCTGGCGCACGAGGCCCAGGCCCTCCTGCGGCGCGACGAGCGGGCTGCCGACCGGAAAGAATCGGTTCGTGAACTGCGCGCAGCCGCCGTCGGCGTCGCACGACACGTCGCCGGCGACCGCGCCCGGCGTCGGCGCGCGCTGCTCGAACGTCGCGACGTGCCGCCCGACCGGCGCGCCGGGGACGAGCTCGCAGCTGCCGTACGAGACGACCGCGTGCGCCTGCGGGTAGACCTGCAGATCGAGCGCGTCGCCGACGCTCGCCGGAATCGGCACGCGGAAGCGCGCGCCGTCGGTCGTCCCGGCGCAGCGCACCTCGCCCGTCCTCTTGTTCACGAGGCGCACCGTCATCCCGGGCGCGAGCTCGTCGGGGCGGAGGCACGCGATCTCCACCTCGGGGCTGTCGCGCCCGTCGTTCAGGACGAAGCGCACCGAGCGCTGGCCGGCGGCGCAGTTGGTCTGCTTGCTGGCGCCGCTGCCGGTCGGCGGCCGGTCCTCGGCCGGCACGGCCACGACGAGCGGCGTGAGCGCCTGCTCCATGACGGCGTTCGCGACGCCGTACGATCGGAGCGCGATGTCGGTGAGCCCGCCGCCGCCGACGACGGGCACGAGCGTCTGCAGCTGGTGGTCCACGCCGCCGAGCACCTGCGTGATGATGCCGCCGAGCGAGCCCCCGAGCGCGGTGATCGGGCCGCCCACGTCGGGCGTTCCGTCCGCGTCGAAGTCGCCCGCGAGCTCCGGCCTGCCGTCGCCGTTGAGATCCTGGTCGCCGAGCGCCTTGCCGTCGAACGACGCGAGGATGCGCGAGAGCTGCATCGAGTCGAGGACGCCCTGCCGAACGTTGTCCCTCACGTGGAAGAGGTGCGGCGTCCACCACCACCAGCCCGAGTCCTTTAGGCCGTCGCCGTTCAGATCCTGGGCGCGGCCGCTCATGACGGCGTCGGCGAGCGGGCCGTAGCACATGCCGGAGAGCGCTCCGCGGATGATGGCTTCCTGCCCCTTCGGCAGGGCGATCCCGTGATGCGGCATGTCGAGCGTGACCGACGCGATGCCCTGTCGCGCGAGCTCACCGCCGAACGAGATGACGTTCTCCGCTTGCCCGCCGTAGCCGTGGCCCTCGACGGTGATCGGGAACGGCTGCGCGTGGCCCGGCGTCGCCTTCGGCACGACGAGCCAGAAGTGCACCTTGTCGTGGCCGATGCGCCCCTGCCCTGTCGTGAAGCTCACGTCGAAGCGATCGTCGGCGCCTTCGTGCGCCGGGTCGCCGATGAGGTACGGCGACTCGTAGTCGCCGATGACGACGTGATCGATGTGCGAGAGGCTCTCGACGAGCGCCGCGTTGTCGCGCGCGTTTCCCCCGGCGACCTTGCCGAGAATGTCGGTGAACTGCTTGAGCACCGTCTTGTCGCCGAGGTTGAACACGTACGGCTTGCCCGCCGGCACCGCGCACGCGGGATCGCTCTGCCAGCCGGCGGGCTGCGCCTGCCCGCCGTCGTATTTGCCGGCGGCGGCGGCGACCTGCACCTTCGGCGGGAACTCTTGCGCCCAGCGCGCGAACGGCCCCTTGCCGTAGAGCCCGTCGCGCAGAATCCTCAGGTCCTCTTGCGTCGGCTGGGTCGTGAACGTCCAGGTGAACGCGACGTGGTCGAGCCCGGTGCCCGCGAGATCGCCGTAATACGCGGCGTGCCGCGCGTCGTTCAGCGCGGCGCGGAGGCGGTCGGCGCCCGCCCTCTGCTGCGGGTGGTGCACGTACTCGAACGGCGAGATCACCGGCCGGTGGTCCGCGCCGACGAGGCGGTCGGTGAAGACGACCGCGTACTCCGTCTTCTCCTCCATCGGCACGAGCGGGCGCAGGATGAGGGTGTCGGTCTCGCGCTCGTACCAGGTGAGGAGGTTGTCGTACGTGTCGATGCCGCCCGTGCCGAACGTGTTGGGGTGATCGAGGACGCCGTCGAAGTCGAGGTCGAGCTCCGGTCGGTAGTCGGCCTGCGTGAGGCCCGCGCCTTCTTCGCGCGTCTCGAAGAGGAGCGTCGAGTCGGTCGCGTGCGGGTCGTTGGCCCAGTAGTTCCCCGGCTCGCGCAGCACGGCCTGGAGGCTGCCCGACCCCATGTCGAGGACGACGGGGACGCCCGTGCTCAGGTTCACGACGTAGACGGGGTCGTCGGCGAAGTCGAAGTCGCCGCGCGGCATGCGCTTGCGGAGCGCGGCCAGGTCGAGCGCGGGCTCGCGCGGGTCGGCGCCGGGGCTCTTCTCGAACGACGCCCAAATCGGCGCGTACGTCCCCCACCCTTCCATCGCGTTGAGGCCGTCGCGCGCGAGGCGCTCCATGTTCGTGGGAGCGACGAGGCTGACGTTCAAGCGGAGGCCGGTGCGGCTCGTCGGGTCAGGGAACGTGGCGATGTCGTTCGGGAGCGGGACCTCGGGGAGCGGCCGGCGCGCGATGTCGAACACGACGCGCGCCCCCGGCCCGCCGGGTGTGCGCCGCAGGCCGACGGGCGCCGTGTCGACCGCGCACGCCGCCACCGCGAGGGCCGCGGCGAGACCAAGGGCAACCGGAGAGACCTTCGACATGGTTCGCTCTTTCATTCTCGTCGGGGGTCGGAGACGCGGGCGCGGAGGCTCTAACACGGAGGCGCCGTCCCGGTCCACGCGCGCTGCGACGTCGGGGACGCGCACGAGGCGCCGCCGGATGCGACGCGCGCGTCGCGACCGTAGCGCGTTTCTCGACGAATCGTGGGGACGCTCGGCCGGCACGGCGCCTGCTGTAGCGAGGCGGATGCCTGCGAACGCTACCCCGCCGCGCGCCGTCCTCGCCTTCGCCCTCGCCCTGCCCGTCTTCGCCGGCGGAGCGGGCTGCCTCGGGGACACGCTCACGTCCCCCGGCGGCGACGCGCCCGGCGCCTCCACGTCGAGCAGCTCCGGCGGCGCAAGCGGAGGCGCGAGCAGCGGAGGCGGGCACGGAGGGGCGAGCGGCGGCGCGGGCGGCGGGGCGAGCGGCGGCGCAAGCGGCGGCGCGGGCGGCAGCTCCGGCGCGGGCAGTAGCGGAGGCGCGGGCGGCGGAGGCGCAGAGGCGCCGTGCGCGCCGTCCACCAAGACGTACGGCGCGATGAAGATGTGGGAGTGCGTCCCGACCGGCATGGAGGGCAAGACGGCCCAGCCCGCCGGCCTCGTCGTCGCGATGCACGGCTACACCCAAGGGGTCGTCGATCCGGCGTCGCCGAACAAGGCGTGGGGCTTCAAGCCGACCAGCCAGTGGGCCGTGCTCGCGCAGAAGTACCACTTCTACGTCATCTACCCGGACAAGGGGACGAGCGCCTTCCAGTGGTACGCGTACGTCGGCACGACCGGCATCAGCCGCACGGATCAAGAGCCGTCCGGGATCGCGGCGATGGTGAAGGACATGCAGGCGTCGCACAACATCGACCCGGCGAAGATCTTCGCCAACGGCCTCTCCGCCGGCGCCTTCATGACGACGGTGATGCTCGCGACCTACCCGGACCTCTTCTCGGCGGGCTCGATGTTCGAGGGCGGCGCGTACGGCTGCTCGACGTCGTGCGCCGCGCTCGGCAAGAAGGGCAACGGATGGACCTGGCCCGGCAACCACGCCGCGTCGCTCGTCACCGGCGCGTACCCGGCC
>JAYVXL010000392.1:0-6007 GCA_043785185.1 Myxococcales bacterium | reverse complement strand
CGCCGGCGGCGAGGAAGAGCAGGGCGACAGCGCCGAGGCCGGCTGCAACCCACGGCGCCCGCTTCGGCGGGCGCGCCGTCGGGAACGGGGCCTGCATCGTGCGCGTCCGCAGCGTCGACGAGTTCGGCGCCGTCGACCCGCCGCCCGCGGCCGGTTTCGGCGGGGCCCCTCCTGGCCCTTGCGCGTGCGCGACGGACTCGAGTCCGCGTGCGGCAGGCGGCACGACGAACGGGGCGAGCGACGCCACGATCGCATCCATCGAAGGAAAGCGCGCGTCGGCGAAGCGTTCGAGGGCGCGGCCGACGGCCTGCCCGACCGGCGAAGGGAGGCCGGAACAGAGTCGCTCGACGGGCGCGGCAGCTTCGCGCCACTCGGCCTCCTTCGAGAAGCCGGGCTGCACGTCGCGCGGGTGGAGGCCGGTGAGCAGCTCGAACGCGACGAGGCCCCACGCGAACTCGTCGGTGCGGGGATCGCTCGTCATCCCCGCCGCTTGCTCGGGCGCCATGTACCGCGGGGTCCCGACGACGGCGCCGAAGCCGCTGCGGAACGACGCGGCGCCCAGCGCGTGCTCCCGCGCCGAGGGCGGGCCGTCGGGCTCCGCCACCTTGGCGACTCCGAAGTCGAGGATCTTGACCGCGTCGTCGCCGCACACCATCACGTTCTCGGGCTTGATGTCGCGGTGAACGAGGCCCGCGCGATGCGCAGCGGCGAGGGCGCTCGCGATCTCGGCGAGCCAGCGCACCTTGCGCTCGAGGGCGACGGGCTGCCCGACGAACGCGCGAAGCGTGCGCCCGTCGAGCAGCTCCATCGCGAGGTACGGTGTCGCGTCGACCTCTCCCACGTCGAAGATCGTGACGACGTTGGGGTGCCGAAGCCCGGCGACGGCGCGCGCCTCCCGCAGAAACCGCGCGCGCTGCGCCGGGTCCGCGACGCCGGCGGCGGCCAGACTCCCTCGCTCCACGCGCACGATCTTGAGCGCCACGGCGCGCCGCAGCATCGTGTCGTGCGCGCGGTACACCTCGCCCATCCCGCCTTCGCCGAGGGGCGCCTCGATGCGGTAGCGACCGACGACCTGACCAGGGGCGAGCGTGCTCAACCCGTCCACTCTATCTAGAGCCACCGTCGTTTTTCATGAAACGGTTGTCCGGCGCGCCGGCGTGACGCGGCGTGGTGGTCGAACCTCCTCGCGTCGTGGGCGCAGTCGGCGCAGCGCGGCTTCTGCGGTCGAGAAGACCTCGACGTCGTAATCCCGCGCGAGCACCCGACTGAGCGAGCGACCGAGCGCGATCTCGTCGTCGATGATCACGACCCGTCCGCGCCACGCCGGCGCTTGGTCGCCCGAAGTGAAGACAACGGAGCGGGCAATGGCTCGTCGGGGGCTGCCGGGAGCACCACTCGAAACGTGCTCCCGCAGCCGGGCTGGGTCGCGACGGTCAGCTCCCACCCCATTCCGCGCGCGATTCCGACGCAGACCGACAGACCCAGGCCGGTTCCCGAGCCTGGCGGTTTGGTGGTGAAGAAGGGCTCGAAGATGTGGCGCACGTTCTCGGCGGAGATGCCGACGCCGTTGTCGATCACTTCGATCACCGCGCGACCTGATTCGTCGAGCGAGGTGCGCAGCCGGATCACTCCCTGATCGGTTCGGTCGTCGGGGATCGCCTGCGCGGCGTTCATCAGCAGGTTGACCAGCACTTGCGCCAACCTCGCCTCGTTGCCCCTGACGAGCGGCGTCGCACCCAACTCGAGCTCGAGTCGGGCCCGATGACGAACGGTGTTGTTCGTCAGGCGAACCGAGCTGCGCACGGCATCTTGGACGTCGAACGACGAGATGGATTCGTCCGGAGCTCTCGAAAACATGCCGACTTCGCGGACGATGGTCGTGACCCGATCGGCGCCGTCGCACGCATCGTCGGTCGCGGCGCGGAGCCGCCCGATCGCCTCGCCGAGCCTGCGACGGCCGTCGGCCTCGCCGCTCGGTGCCCCGCCGATGCCGGCCGCCGAGAGCTCGTCGACGATCTCGCGAATCTCGGCGAGGCTCGTCACCACGTAAGCCATTGGGTTGTTGATCTCGTGGGCGACTCCCGCCGCGAGTCGCCCCACCGCCGACAATCGATCGCTCGCCATCAACTGCGCGCGCGCGCGCCTCTCGAGGGTGACGTCGCGCAACATCACCACGTGATCGTTTTCGCCGAGCGGCTTGGTGGCGAGCTCGATTTCGCGTCGCGCGCCGGACTTGTCGAGCATCACCGTGTCGTATTGTTGGACTTGACGGTCACTCGCGGGTTGACCCTGCCGTCGAGACTCGACCCGCGCTCGTTGATCGGGCGCAAGGAGCTCCATCAGCGAGGGCAGCTGCTCGACCTCTTGGCGCGAATGACCGGTGATCTCGAGGAGCGCATCGTTGGAAAAGCGCGGCTTCAACTCCGGACCGTGACAGACCACGAGGGCGACGCCGAGGTCCCCTTGGGCCTCGACCAGCGCCTCGAAGAGCTCCAAGTGCTTCCGGAGCGCGTCTTCGGCGTCGCGCTTGGCGGTCACGTCCCGCGCGAAGCCGATGACGCCGGCGACCTCTCCAAGCGCGTTGCGATACGGAAACTTGGTCGAGAGATGGCAAACGGTGACGCCGTTGCAGGTCGTCTCGCTCTCGTAGGTCTCGGTCGTGCCCGATTCGAGCGCTCGACGATCGTTCGCCCGGGACTCGGCCGCGCTGGCAGCGGGAAAGAGCTCCTCGTCGAGCCGTCCGAGGATCTCTTCCGCGTCTCGTCCGAAAAAACGGGCGGCCGCGGGGTTGACGAAGACGTAGCGACCGTCGAGGTCTTTGGCGAAGACGGCGTCGGTCGACCCTTCGATCGCGGCGTCCGCCAGCGAGATGGCGTCAGGCGCGACGGTGGAGTGAACGCCGGCGCGTTGGGAGCGAGCCGACTTGCGCACGAGCTTTGGATCCTCCAGCCGCGATCGAGAGGTGGACATTCAGAGAGAGGACCGAAGAACCTTCACTTCGGTGTGGTCGGCCTCGCGCCGCGCCGTGTTCGCGAGGCGCGGCCCATCGACTTCGAGGAACGCTGCGCCCACCTCCGCGCCGGCGGAGTCCTTGCCGACGATCGAGACCAGCCAAGGACCGGGCGGCACGCGCGGAGGGATGTGCGTCGACCAGGTGCCGTCCGGCGCCCGCGACCACTCGACAGCCTCCGGCCGCCCGTCGATGCGCACCTCGAAAGAAACAGTCGTGGTGTCGAGGCGCCCCGACGGGTCCACGGCGCGTGCGCGCACGTCGAGCGTGTCCTCCGGCCACCGGGCGCGCTTGGGGCCGAGCGTGATGTTTGCGCGCAGCTGGTTCTCCACCAGCGCGAAGCGAGCCTCGCCACCGTACTTCGGGTGACGCACGCGGAAGACGCGCACCGGCTGCCCGGCGAGGCCGAGGCTCTCCGGCGCACCTGAAAAGGCCGCGGTGTCCGCGAGACGGTGGACCGCACGGAGATCCTGACCAAACGCCGTCGCTACCTCCAAGTCGCGCGCGTCCTCGAGCGAAACTGCGCCGCCCCGAGGAACGATGATGGTCCCGTCGGCAGCCACCGCGGCGCCCGTCGAAAGGCTCCATCGTGCCACCCGAATGGGGCGCGTCGTCGACGCCACGCCCGGCATCCCATCTTTGCCCATGGCCCGAACGCGCACGAAGTGCGTGCCGCTCCCCAAGGCCGGCGTCTCTGCCTCTGGAGATGCGGTGTCGACGACCTGGAGATGCTTGGCCATCGCTTCGTCGTCGGCGACCTCGAGACGGTAGGCCGCCGCGCCGGTGACCGCGCTCCACGCCGAGCGCACCCGGACCTTTTCGTCGCCACGCGCGAGCGCAAAGCCGCTGCCATCGCCTGCGCTCCACGCCGGGCCGGCGAGGAGCGGGTGCTGGGTGTCGGGGGGTGACCCGTGACGAAGCACGACGCCCGTCCCTGCGTGCACCACCGTCCATCGGGAATCCGAGCCGACGAAGGTCGCCCCTCCGTGGACGGCCGCGTGCGCCTCACCCTCACGCGCGGCCACTTGTACGAGCCCGCGCCAGACGAGCATCGACTCGCCCGTCGTCGTCCCCACGAAGAACGCCCTCGGCGCCGCGGCATCCTCCGGCACGCGCACCGACACGTTCCCCTCTTTCACGATGAGCCGGTAGGCGCGAATCGCCTTGGCGCCGCGCTCGGGGGGAAACCACTGGGCGTCGAGGAGCGTCACGGTGGAGCCCCCATCGACGACGACCTCCACTCCATCGGCCAGGGCCATCGCGCGATGCTCGCCCGCGGGCACGGTCATCGGCGCGCGAAGCTCGAGGGGCGCCCCGTCGACCTGCGCGGGCGGCGCGTGGTCCCCCGCCGACGCGAGGCTCGGGACCAGAACTGCCGAGGCGACAACCCAGGCGAGGCGACGGTGCTTGGTCGGCGTCATGGGACTAGAAACGGCCACGGCGCCGGGGGCTTTATGTGGTTTTTTGCGCTCACGCCTTGCGCGCGCAACTATTGACGTGCTCGGTGTCCGCGGGCACGGTGCCGCCCCATGAAACACGCGTCACTCGTCCTGGTCGGCCTCGCGTCCTTCGTCCCGATGCTGAGCGTCGCCTGCGGCGGGGAGCCCGCCCCTGCGCCGGTCTCCCCGTCGTCCGCGGCGGGCGCCGCGGTCGTACCGTCACCCGTGATCGCCGCGACCCCGCCGCACGTCTCGAAGCCCGCGCCCAAGGCCCCTGTCGCGCTCGAAGAGTACTTCAAGACGACGCGCGTCCGCGGCGTCTCCTTTTCGCACGACGAGAAGCTGGTCGTCTTCATGAGCGACAAGGCCGGCCGCCCGGACCTGTGGGTCGAGCCGGTCGCCGGCGGGCCGGCGACGCAGATCACCCACGTCGACGGCTTCGTCCACTCCTTCGCGTTCTCCCCGACCGCGGACGTCCTCATGTTCGAGGCCGACAAGGGGGGCGACGAGCTCCCGCACCTCTTCCTCACCAACGCGAAGGGCGAGGCGCCGAAGGACATCGTCGCCGACCTCCCGGCCGGCCGCCGGACCCAGTTCGTGCAGTGGGCGCAAGACGGCAAGACGCTCCTCTACTTGTCGAGCGCGCGCGACGAGAAGCAGATGGATCTGTGGGAGCACGACGTAAAGGCCGGCAAATCGAAGATGCTCTGGAAGAGCGAAGGCGCGTTCTCCTTCGAGGACGTGAGCGCCGACGGCCAGCGCTTCCTCGTCGTCGAGACGAAAGGCTCGAGCGACAACGCGCTCTACCTCGTCGAGCGACCTAAGCCGACCGAGAGGAAGCTCGTGACACCGCACAGCGGCGACGCGCTCTTCCACGGCGGCTTCTCACACGACGGCAAGACCCTCCTCCTCACGAGCGACGAGAAGGCGGAGAGCCGCGCGCTCTTCGGCGTCGACGTGGCGACTGGAAAGAAGGCCGTCTTGCGCGAGGGGCCGTGGGACGTGGAGTGGGCGGTCGACTCGCGCACCGGCAAGTACCGCCTCTCGTCGGCGAACGCGGACGGCGCGCCCGAGCTCGTCGTCACCGAGGTGAAGACCGGCAAGAAGCTCGAGCTCCCCGCCGCGCCCAAGGGGCTCGCGTGGGACGCGATGGACTTCACCCGCTCCGGCGCGTGGGTGCTCGGCTTCTCGAAGAGCGAGCGCTACCTCGGCGTCGTCGCGCGCGGCGACACGGCGCCCGCCGTGCCGTACGTGATCGATCTCCAGAAAGGGATCGCCACGCCGGTGTCCGAGACGCTCCCTCCGACGCTGCGCGATCGCACGATGGTGACGGGGACGGCCGTGCGCATCCCGTCCTTCGACGGAAAGCCCGTGCCGGCGTACCTCTATGCGCCGGCGGGGACCGGGCCGTTCCCGGCCGTCATCGACGTGCACGGCGGCCCGACCTCGCAGAGCAAGCGCGACTTCTCCACGATTCGGCAGTACCTCGTGAGCAAGGGCTACGCGGTCCTCGTCCCGAACGTCCGCGGCTCGACCGGTTACGGCAAGACGTGGACGC
>JAYVXL010000391.1:0-1763 GCA_043785185.1 Myxococcales bacterium | reverse complement strand
CGTGGGATTCAAGGGCGCTCATAGACCTTCTCGTCGACCTTCTTGTAGCCGAAATCCCGGATGAACGGCTCGGCGAGCAGGTGAATATAGCGCTGTTTTCGACCGTAGCCCGGAACAGGATCATCCCCAAAGACAATCAGCTTGGGGCGATTCTGGATCAGCTCCTCGCGCTCGGCGGCGAGGCGCTCCTCGTCGGTGTTGCCTGGGAAGTACGAGATGAGCTCGTCGACGACGGCCGGCTCGCGCACCGCGCTGAGGCGATCGGAGTAGACGTAAAGGAGCGGCTCGCCGAGCGTCCAGATTCGATCGCCGGGGCGGCTGTACTTCTGCACGAGGTCGACGTGCGCTTGCGTGACGGGCGGCGGCACCGGCTTGTACGCCTCGAACTTCTCCTTCTCGTCCTGGTAGCGCGGGTAGAGGAGGACGAACGCGACGGCGACGAACGAGAGGCCCAGCCACGTGCGCAGCGCGCCGAGGGACGGGCCGGCGCGCGTCACGTAGGCGTCGAGCGCGATCGCGCCCATGACGGCGGCGAAGTACGTGCCGGTCATCGCCATGATGAAGTAGTGCGGCGCGAAGCCCTTTCCGATCGTGACGGCGTAGAGCGCGCCCGCGACGCACGCGAGCGTCGCCACGCCGACGAGCTTCTTGATCACGCCCGGCCACAGCGCCACCGCCGCGACCCACAGCGGGACGAAGACGCCGATGCGCCCCCAGTTCACGTACGTCTCGCGCAGGCGGCGCCAGCTCTCCCAGAACGCGCCCTCCTTCGGATCCTTCGGGAACCAGCCGAGCTGCAGCGCGTAGTTCTTCGTGTACGCGATGTTCAGCTTCAGCTGGAAGATGTACCAGCCGAGCGAGTGCGTCACGAGCATGTAAACGAGCCATACGCCGAGCACCGCCGCCACGCCGCCCACCGTGCGCGTGACGTACTTGCGAACCGGCTTCTCCTCGTTCGACTCGACGCCGACGAGAACGAGGATCGCGAGCCACGCGAACGCCGTCGCCGGCGCGAGCGGCTCCTTGCTGAGCGGCGCGCCCGCCATGACCATCGCGCCGAGCACCTGCTGCGCGCGCGGCCACGGCGTCTTCATCAGGAGCACGCCGGCGCCGATCATGAAAAAATCGAGGCCGAGCGACTCGGCGTTGTTGATCGTCGAGTCGTGAAGGCCGCCGTCGAAGAAGTGGTGGATCATCAGCGCCATCAAGCCGGCCACGAGCAGGCGGTTCACTTTGCGCGTGAGCATCGCGATGGACAGGCTCAGGAACGCCGCGAGCGACAGGAGCATGAACGTCTTGCGGTAGCCCATGTCGGCGAGGCCGAAGACCTTGATGGCCAGCGCGTTGACGAAGAAGATGAGCGGCGGCTTGAACTCCTGGAAGTCACGGTAAGGGACCATGCCCTTCACGACGGAGAAGCCCTCCCAGACGAAGTAGTGCTCGTCGAAGCCGAGCTGGGCGTACAGGAATTTACGGCCGATCAGGCGGTGGAACGCGAAGACGAACGCGAGCGTCGCGCCGTCGAGCGTGCGCGCGAGCGCGACCTTCGGCGTGATCGCGCGCACGAGCGCGCCAGCGCGCGCCGCGACCCTCGCCAGCGCGCCGTCCGCGTTCATTTCTCCGCCGCGCCCTTGGTCGCGATCACGACGTACCCGAGCGTCTCGGTCGCCACCGGCGCCGCGCGATCGAGCAGGCGCGCCAGGCCGCCGATCCCGATCATCGCCGGCGCGACCAGCGGCAACGTCCAGAGGCGCGTCTTGCCC
>JAYVXL010000390.1:0-6020 GCA_043785185.1 Myxococcales bacterium | reverse complement strand
CACGCCGCGGTTGGCACGTAGTGGCGTGCGTCTTGCGTTATCGGGCTCCATGCACGCGCCCTCCGCCATCGTGGTTGTCGCCACGCTCGCCCTCTCGGCGTGCGCGGCGGAAACGAAGAACGTCGGCAACAAGACGGTGGTGACGGCCGCCGAGGTTCGGGCCAGCCCGCCGCCGAGCGCGCTCGTCGTGAAGCCGGAGCCGCCCATTGACGTCACCGCGCCGCTCGCGCTTTGGCGCGGCCGCTATCCGCAAGCCGCGCTCGTGCTGGACGACTGGGTCGCGCACTACCCCGACGCCGCGCCGCGCCTCATGCAGTGGGCAGTCGAGGAGCCGGACAACTTCGAAGTGCTCGTGATGTGGGCAGTGACTGCGCCGCACGAGTCGGTCCGGACGTTCCTCGTCACGCATTCGAGCTGGAGGTCCCTCGCGGCGATCCAGCGCGAGCATCCGCTCGCCGTCGACGACTTCACGCACTGGATCCGCTCCGCGCGGGCCGCCGCTGAGGAGATCGCGATTCGTCCCGGCGGGCTCGCCGTCGTTGCGAGCACGAACGCTTCAGGGCGGTGAGCTCGGCGGGTCGGCGCCGCCGCCCCTAAAGGGAGGGCGCGAGAGGGGCGCGGGGCCGAGCGCAAATGTGCCTCAGCGTGGCGAAAGCGCGCGAAGCGCGGCGTAGCCAAACACGGCGAGCAGCCACGTCGCGCCGCGGACGGGCATGTGGCTCCGCAGCGCCCAGTAGGGAGCGAGCGGCGCCACGACAAACGCGACCGGCCCGTGCCATCCCGGGGAACGGTGCGCGAGGCCGACCGCGATGGCGACGTGCATGGTGACCGCGAGCGCGAAGAGCAGCGACACGCCCACGAGAACGAAGGTATCGCTCATGGGCGCGTGTCCTTGCGCACCGCGCCGCCGTCGAGGGAGAGGTTACTGCCCGTTGGCTCCGTCTTCCCTTCCGGATCGACGACGTCGGCGGCGCGCGCGACGCCCACGGCGAGCGGCGCGGGCGGCGGAGTAGGCGCTCCCTTCGCGTCGCGCCATGTCCCGGGCGCGAAGAAGATCGTGCCCGCTTCGTTCCGCGTCATCTGCCATGGCGAGTACGTGCCGTCGGCGGAGGGGGGCGCCCAGTAGCCCTGTTTCCACGCCCACCGCCGTCCGCGCCACGACCACTCCCCTTCGATCCACCGCGCTCCCGACGCCGGCGGCTGCGGCACGGTCTCAACGCGCGCGGGCGGCGGGGGAAACGGCACCTGCACGAGCTCCTCGGAGGTGTGCGCCGAATACGGCGGATGCGGCAAGCCGTGGTTGCAGGCGAGCGTCACCGCGACGGCAGTGGCGCCGATCCACGACCTCATGCCCGCAGGAGTGCACGACCGGTGCCAGGAGCAATCGATCACGCACGGGTTGATTCCCGCGTGGTCTTGTCGTTGCATCAAGCGCCGGCGATGCCTTCACGCGACACGATCGCCACAGTGGGTCGTGCACGCGCGCGGGCGAGGCTTCTCACGCTCGCCCTCCTGCTGTTCGCTTCGTTGGGCGGACTTGGCGGGCTCGGCTGCTCGCAACTCCCCGAAGGGCGCTACGCGGTCGACGACGTCACGATTCGCGGCACGCACGCGATCGCCTCCGGGGATCTGGAACAAGTCCTCGCCACCACGCCGAGCTCCAAGCTCTTCGGGCTCTTTCGCGGCGTCGCGTTCGACTACCAACTCTACGACTACAACGTGCTGCAGCGCGACCTGGCGCGCGTCGAGCGTTTCTACCGCGCGCGCGGCTATTACGACGTGCACGCGCGAGGGGGCCACGTCTTCGAGGGAAAAGACGCGCACGTCGACGTGGAGATCATCGTCGAGGAGGGGGAGCCGATCCGAAACCACGCGCTCGCGATCCGCGGAATGGAGGGGATGCCGCCGGAGCTCGTCGCCGCCGTCACCCGCGCGGTGAAGGCCAAGCTGCCGACCGGCGAGCCGTTCGACGAGGACATGTACGAGGCCGCCGAAAAGGAGGCGCGCAAGGCGCTCACCGACCGCGGCTACGCGTACGCGCGCGTCGAGCGCGACGTCTTCGTCGACCTCGTCCAGCACACCGCGGACGCGTCCTTAGCCGTCCGCCCCGACAAACCTGCCGTCTTCGGCAAGGTGACGATCGAGGGCCTCGTGGCTCCGGGAGCGCGCAAGACGACCGTGCCCGAGGCGCCTCTGCAGCGCGCGATCGACATCACCGAGGGGGCGCCCTACTCCACCCTGGACCTCGAGGCCGCGACGCGCGCGCTTCTCGACCTCGAAGTTCTCAGCGCGGTCGAGGTCGCCCCCGTCCTCACCGACCCTCCGCCCGAGCCGCGCGTCGTTCCGGTGCACGTCAAGGTCGAGCCGAGCCCGATGCGCGAGTGGACGCTGGGCGGAGGCCTCGAGTTCGATCAGCTCAAGACGGACGTGCACGGCGTCGTCGGGTGGGAGGACCACAACTTTTTCGGTGGCCTCCGCGACTTCTCCGTGGAGTTCAAGCCGGGCGTCGTTCTCTATCCACTGCGCATCAACAACCTCGTCGCGCCCGACAGCCTGCTGCCTGCAGGCAAGCTGCGCCTGCAGCTCCGGCAACCAGGTTTCTTCGAGGCGCGCACGCACGGGTTCATCAAGCCCGAGGTGAACGTCTTCCCGCTCCTCGTGAAGACCAATCCGAAGCCGGACGATCCGGTCGTCGGCTACACGGAGCTCAAGGTCGGCGCCGGCGCGGATCGATCGTTCGGAAAGTTTTACGCGGCGCTCGGCCACAACGTCCAGATCGAGGCGCCGTTTGCGTACAAGGGCGTGCTCGATCCGGCGCTGAAGATGCTCGTCATCTCCTACCCGTCGCTCACGGCGGCGCTGGATTTTAGAGACGATCGCATTCACACGCACAAAGGCATCTACCTCGGCAGCGAGCTCCAAGTCGCCGGTGGGCCGTTCGGCGGCGACGCGAGCGACGTGAAGGTGCAGCCGGAGGTGCGCACGTACTTGCCGCTCGGCAAGAGCGTCACGTTCGCGACCCGCGCGTCGGTCGGCTTTCTGTTCGCGTCCAGCTACGGCGACGTCGTCGAGAACCACCTCGCCGAGACGCTCACCGACGCGAACCGCGCCGAGCGCGTCCGCGACATCGAGACCGTGTTCTTTCGCGGGTTCTTCTCGGGCGGGTCCACGTCCAACCGCGGCTACCCCATTCGCGGAATTGCGCCGCACGGCGTCGTCCCGTTCTTGAATCCGCAGACGGCGTCGCAACAAGTCCGCCTCAGCTGCGAGCCGACGCCGGAGAACAACTTCAACCCCGACCCGGCGGCGTGCTCGATCGCGATCGGCGGGTTCACGCTTTGGGAGCTCTCCAACGAGCTGCGCTTCTCCATCGTCGGCCCGTTCCACGCCGCGACGTTCTGCGACATGAGCGACGTGTCGCCGCATCCGGGGAACGTGCGCCTCACGCACCTGCACCTGTCCTGCGGCCTGGGGGCGCGCTACGAGACGGCGGTGGGCCCGATTCGTCTCGACGTCGGCTACCGCGTACAGCCCGCTCAGGTCCTCGGGTTCGCGTCCGAGAAGGCCGTCGCAGAGAGCGATCGGGCCGAAGGATTGCCGCCGACCCTCTTCGGCGCCCCGATCGCCATCGCCTTCGGCATTGGAGAAGCGTTTTGAGCGCCGTGTCGAACCACCCGCCCGCCAACCTTCCCGCGCCTCGCCCATCGGTGCGTGCGCGCGTAGGGCGCATCTTCGGGCGCGTGGCGGCGGGCGTCGGGCTCGTCGTGACGTTCGTCGCCGCGCTCGCCTTCGGGGTGCTCCTGCACCTGGACACGCCGAGCGGTCGACGGGTGGTCGTGGCGCGGATCAATCCCGTGTTGGCGTCGGTGCTCCACGGGACGCTCCGCATCGACGGGCTCGAGCGGGTGGGCCTCCACGGAGCCGAGGGGCTCTCGGCGACGATGGTGGACGACGAAGGGGTCACGGTCGTGCGCGCGGGCGGGCTTCGCGCGCGCATCTCGGTGGTCGATCTCGTGCGCTCGCTGCTGACGAAGGACGAGGATCTGCGGGTCTCGGTGTCGGACGTCGAGCTCGACTGGGCCGAGGTGAGCCTCGACATGCGCGCCGACGGGAGGACGCGGCTCGAGGCGGCGTTCGAGCCTCGACCCGTCACCGCCAACGGGCCGGCCCGCCGCGTTCACGTGGATCTTCCCAGCATCGACCTGAAGCACGCGTGGGTTCACGGGCGGCCCGGGCCGTTTCCGCCGCTCGACGCCGACGCGAACGGCGTTCACGGCAGCCTTCACGTGGCGCCGGAAGCCACCCGCGTCGAGGTCGCGCGCCTCTCCGTGACGACCCGCGGGATGCCGGGCGGCCTCGATCTCGCGGGCACAGGAGCGGCCGCCGTCGCGGTGCCCGGCGCTTCGGGTCTTCCCTACTCCGTTCAAGCGACGTTTCGCGGCGCGGTCGCCGATGCCCAAGCGACGGCGCAAATCGCCATCGACGGACCGCATCTTCAAGGCGCGATCCGCGCCACGCGTGGCACCGCGTCGCTCGACGCCTCGGGCGACGTCGGGTGGGCCGGCGCGCCGTCCGGCTCGGTGCGCCTCGTCGCGGGCGGCGTCGACGCGCGCGACTTCGTGCCCTCCGCGCCGCAGACCTCGCTCGGCGCGGCTGCCCGCGCGACGTTCGGGGTGCACGGCGACACGATCGCAGGCGCCGTCGACGCGGACGTCGCGCGCGGAACGGTGGACGCGACGGTCCTCCCCCAGGCGACGGTGCACGGCGATTACCGCGTCGTCCTCGGCGCGGGGACGCCGGAGGTCACGCTCGAAGGTCGCGGGCGTGTGCTCGAGCAAGGGGCGCCGACCGACGTCGCCTTTTCGTTCGCGCCCGAGGGGGGGTCGCGCGTGCTCGCCGTCGACGCGCGCGCCGTCGTCGCGCAGCTCGGCGCGACGCGCGTCGGAGGCGCCATGACCGGTCGCGCAGAGGTCCACGCCGTGGGCCGCGTGCGCTTTCCCGAGCGCGCCCTCGACGCGCGGGTGAGCGCGGACGTCGAGGGCGCCGCCCAAGGCCCCGTCCGCCTCGGGCACGCGCACGTCGAGGCGCGCGCCACGGGGCCCGTCGAGGCGCCGGTCTTTTCCACCGCCATCGACGCGACGTCGCTCGCGCTCGGCCCGGTCGCGTTCGCGGCCGGTTCGGCCACGACGCACGGGGGCCCCGCGGCGATGAACGTCACCTTGAAGCTCACGGGCGCTGCGCATGCGCCCGACGTCGAGGCGCAGGGCGTGCTCGACACGCGGCGCGGCGTGCACGTTCGCGACGCCCACCTGACCGCCACCCGTGACGCCATCAAGGCCGACGTTCGCGTGGACGAGCTCTCCGTCGCGGGCGACGACCTGCGCGTCGAACGCGCGATCGTCGAGGGCCTCGGCGCGCCGCTGTACGTCTCGGCCCGCCGCGGCGCCACGTCGGCGGAGGCGCACGTGCGAACGACGGCGCTCGATCTCGCGAGCGTCGGCGGAGTCCTCGGGATCCCCGACTGGATACGCAAAGGCACGCTCGCGCTCGACGCCGATCTCTCCGCGTCCGGGCGCGGGCGCGCGGCCGAGGGCAAGCTGAAGCTCGATCTCGTCCACGGCGCCGCGTTCGCGGCAAAGGACGCGAGCGCGCACCTGGACGCGACGTTCTCGGGTCGCCAGCTCGCGATGCAGGGGCGCGCCGCGGAGGCCGGTCTCGGGGTCGTCGACGTTCGCGACGCCAGGGTCGAAATTGGCGGCGACGAGCGGCTCGGCGCCGATTCGTGGAAGCAGGCATGGGGCGACGTCGACGTGGTGGCGGACGTCGATCTCGCCCGGCTCCTCGCGATCGAACAGGTCAAAGCCGCGCTCCCCTACCCCAGCGTCGCCGGCGCAACCGGCCAGCTCTACGCCCACGCGACGGTGTCGCGGGCGCGGGAGCCGGGCGCGCCGCCGACGTTCCACGCGGCGCTCGAGACGAGGGGCCTGACGGTCGGACCCTCTGTCGGGCTCGACGTGCAG
>JAYVXL010000389.1:0-1769 GCA_043785185.1 Myxococcales bacterium | reverse complement strand
GCGCTGCCGCCGCTCGTGCCGCCTGCGCGCCGCGCCGACGCGGCCGATGCGCGCGGGCGGCGCGACGGCGGCACGCTCGCGCCGCGCGAGGGGTGGCGCGCGGGCGTCGACGGCAACGGCGAGGGGAAGGTCGCGCTGGACGTGGGCTGCCATCGCGTCGAGCTCTTCGCGCCGGACCCGCGCGCGGCCGGCGGTGGGCGTCGCTTCCGCCTCGACGTGGACGCCGAGCTCCGCGACGGAGAGGACGACGCGATGCTCGCGCGCGATCGCACCGAGGCGCCGGACGCCCACCTCGAGGCGTGCCTCGGCAAGGACACCGAAGGGGCCGTCGTCTTCACCGGCGCGCCGCCCAACGGGACGGTGCTCGTGACGCACGTGTCGTGGCCGCTGCCGAAGAACCTGCCGTGGGCGTTCGGCGCGGAGGCGCGCGGCAAGATGGCGGGCGCGATGCTCGCGCGTCACCTGAAGAGCCCGCCCGCCGCGGCCGCCCTCCTCGCGCAGGGCGGCGCGGGGACGACGCTCGTGCCCGCCGAGCTCGAGCCCGGCGCGTGCTACGTGGCCGTCGCGGCCGTCACGCAAGGTCACGCGCGCGGCGTCGGGCTCCGCGCGGTCATCGGCGCGCGTCAGTCGAGCGACGAGCGCGGTCTCAACGACGAGTCCGGGGCGGTCGCGTTCTGCGCGCGCGAAGCGTCGCGCGCGACGCTGGAGGTCGACGCGCGCGGGACGGCGCTCGCGTGGGGGCTCGCGCTCTTCCGGATCGACAGCGGCGTGTGGGGGGCGGAGCGGTGAGGTTCGTGCCCGCCTTCGCGCCCGCGCGCCTGCTCGGCGTCGCGCTCGCGGCCGCCGCACTTCAGGTGTCGGCGTGCGGAGGGGCGCCGCGCCCGCCGCTCGCCAAGCCGACGAAGGCGCCGCTCGGCGCGCCGCGCGTGACGGTGGGCGAGCTCGAGTCGCGCGCGCTCT
Source organism: Myxococcales bacterium (assembly GCA_043785185.1). Lineage (GTDB taxonomy): Bacteria > Myxococcota_A > Polyangia > Polyangiales > Polyangiaceae > JANYHK01. Next base: position 809 of record JAYVXL010000389.1, on the reverse strand, counting down.
TCGCGGATCTGCCGCCGCGCGCCTCGCGCCTGGGCGCCGGCCCGCTCTCGGTCGTGGCCTCCGGCGAAATGGGCGAGGGCGAGCGCGTCGGCGCGTTCGTCGACATTCCTTCGGACGTGTGTCTGCTCGCGTACGGCCGCGCGTCGGGGAGCGTCGAGGACCTCGACATCGCCGCCTTCGCCGACGAGGGCAACCCCGTCGCCGTCGACGAGGGACCGGACCCGCGCCCTACGCTGCTGCTCTGCCCGCCGCACCCCGAGCGCGTCTACCTCGCCGCCCACGTCGCGGCGGGCGAAGGGCTCGTCGCGCTCGGCGCGCAGCTCGTGCCGGCCGAGCGGGCGGCGGAGGTCGCGCGGGCGGTCGGCGCGCGCGGCGGCTTCGGCGAGGGCCCGCGCCCCGCCGAGGCGTGGCCGGGCCTCGACGACAAGGTCCGCACGCGCCGCGCCGCGCTCGGCGGGACGTGGGAGGAGATCAAGCGCCTGGCGATCGCGCTCGACGCGCGCGCGCCGGGGCTCGTGACGTTCCCGGTCGAGGCCGACGCGTGCGTGGATCTGCTCGTCGTCCCCGACGAAACCGTCGCGCTCCTCGAGGTGGAGGTGCTCGATGCGGACGGGCGCGTCATCGCGCGCGCGCGTGAGGGCGGCGCGGAGCGCGCGGCGACGGTTTGCTCGCCGCTCGCGTTCACGGGCAGCATGTCGATTCGGCCGCACGTCGGCCGCGGCCTCGCGGCGATCGTGATCGCGCGCGGTCGCGGCGGCACGGCGCGCGATCTGTCGGCGCGCGCCGACGTCGCGTGGGTGGCGCCGGTC
>JAYVXL010000388.1:0-6035 GCA_043785185.1 Myxococcales bacterium | reverse complement strand
CCATCCCAAAGGCGGCGTTATACACGAGCTTGAAGGGGGGTCAAAAGCCGGCTTCGGGCGTGATTCGCGCGCGTTCGTCGCCGGCTCACCGGGCTCCTTTCGCGCTTTCGCGCGTTAGCGGCCCACTCCCCAGATTTCGCCGGTCGCCCACGTCGCGTCGAGCAGCGCGAGGACGACATGCACGACCTCCTCCGCCGTGCCGAAGCGGCCGAGCAGCGAGCGCGTCGCGAGGCGGTGGGTGCGGAGCGGGTCGCGGTCGGCCTCCGGGTCGGCGACGATGCCGAGCTGGAGCACGTTGACGCGCACGTCCGGCGCGAGCTCCACCGCGAGCGCGCGGAGGCCCGTCTGCACCGCGCCTTTCGCGACCAGGTACGCGACGTGGTTGGTGTACGGCTTGCTCGTGCCCGCGTCGCCGAGCGCGACGATGGCCCCCTTCGCGCGCGCGAGATCCCCCGAGAGCGCGTGGACGAGCAGGAGCGGCGCGACCGCGTGGACGGTGAGCGTCCGCTCCAGATCCTCGCGTCGCAGCTCCTCGAACGGCGTGCGCGGGAACGGACCGCACGCGAGGACGACGTCGTCGACCGGCGCCAAGCTCTTGAGGCCGGCCATGATCCGCTCGACAGCGTCCGGGTGATAGAGATCGGCGGTGACGAACGGCGACGGCGCGCCGTCCGGCCGCGGCAGCTCGCGGGCGAGCGCGTCCAGCTTGTTGGGATCGCGCGCCGTCAGCACGACCCGATCGCCACGCGCGTGAAGCGCGTGGGCGATGGCCACGCCGAGCCGTCCGGTCGCTCCGACCACGAGCACGGCGCGGCCGTTCGTTGAGCGCTGCGAAACCATCTCCCTCCGTATACCGCGGCGGACGTAGCCTCGTGAGCGCAAAACGCGGCCGCGCCGCGCGCGCGTCGCCGTCGAGACGGGACGCCGTGGGCAAGCGTGCGCATTTGCGTAGGCACCGGGGGGAGACATCGACTACGAATGGGGGCGGCATGAGCGACAATCGCTCCACGAACGATCCCTCGAGCACCGGCGCCGACACGTCGCCCGGCACGCTCCCGCGCGCGCTCAGCGAGGCGGACGTCATCAAGCTCTGGGACGGGTTCAAGTCCGGCGACGTCGTGAAGTGCCCGAGGGACGCAGCCCCCCTCGCGCTCGCGGTCGACGGCGCCGCGAAGAGCTACCGCTTGGTGTGCACGCGCTGCGGCAACGCGTCGCTCTGGTTCGAGACGACGGGCGGCGTCATCCAAGTGCGCAACGCCGAAGAGCTCGTCGGCCCCGGCGCGGACGACTGACGGAGAGCCACCTCCTCGGAAGAAGAGGGCTGAAGCGTCTCCTCCCGTCCCTTCATGACGGAAGCCTCCGGGCGACCCACCGTGAACGCCATGGCACGTCGACGTTCGGGGGATTGACAAAGAGTATTTAGTACCTATTTAAAGTACTAGAAACTCTTTTGGAGGTCGCCGCGCATGGTCCACACCTCGACGGGCTACGATTTCGCGTCCCTGGGCGGGACGGTCGCGGGGCTCGATCACCGGCGTGCCCTACGGAACAACCAGGACGGGGTCGCGTCCGCGAGCGCCCGCGGCTGGCGCGTCGTCGTGGTGACCGACGGGTGCTCATCCGGACGCGCCAGCGAGGTGGGTGCCAGGATGGGCGCCGCCTTCCTCGCGGCGACCACGCTCGACGTCGCGACCCGCGCGCTGGACGCGCAGGCCGCGGCGTCGGGCGTCGGGGCCGCGGCGACGGCGTGGCTGGGCGCGCTCGCCTCGTCGTTCGGGGCCGCGCGCCGGCGCGACGCGATCGCCGAGATGCTGCTCTTCACGTTCCTCGTCGCCGCCGTGGGGCCGGAGCGCGCCTTCGTCTTCGGCATCGGCGACGGCGTCGTGTCGCTGAACGGGTGCGCGCGCGCGCTCGACGCGGGGCCGGACAACGCGCCGCCCTATGCGGCGTACGGCCTGCTCGGTGAGGCGCCCCGCCCGATGGTCCACGTCGACGTCGCCGCGGGCGACGTGCGCTCGCTCGCCGTCGCCACCGACGGGGCGCTCGAGCTCATCGCGCGCGCCGCCGAGCCCCTCGCGGACGGCACCCCGCAGGGCGGTCTCTCGCAGTTCGAGGCCGAGGCCGCGTACCTGCGCAACCCGTCGCTCGTGCAGAAGCGGCTCGTCGTCATCGGCGAACGCCACGGTCGTCTCCACGACGACACGACCGTCGCGCTCGTGCGGAGGAGGGCCGCGTCATGCGCGTCATGATCGAGGGCGAGAAGGTCGATCTGCGCGACGACGCGCTCATCGGCCAGGGCGGAGAGGGCCGCGTGTTTCGCGTCGGCGCGAGGGCCGTGAAGATTTTCCACGCCATCTCCGCGCAGAAGGCCGCCAAGCTCGAGGCGTTCCCGGGTGGCCTCCCGCGCGGCGTCGTCGCGCCGATCCACCTCGCGCGCGACTCGAAGGGCGCGGTCGTGGGCTTTGCGATGGAGCTCGTCCGCGGCGGCGTCGACGCGCACCGCCTCGCGTCGCGACGCTTCCGCCACGGCGCCATGCGCAACGCCGAAGTGTGCGCACTCCTCCGCCGGCTGCACCTGCTCGTCGGGCAGCTCCACGCGCGCGGCGTCACGCTCGGCGACCTGAACGACGGCAACGTCCTTTTCACGGGCACCCTTCCGTGGCTCATCGACGCCGACTCGATGCAGTTCGGCGGCCACCTCTGCACCGTCGCGCACGAGCGCTTCCTCGACCCGCGCCTCTTCGGCGTCGACCTCGCGCGCGGCGCCGCGTTCGACGCGGGGAGCGACTGGTACGCCTTCGCCGTGCTCACCTTCGCGAGCCTGCTCTACGTGCACCCGTACGGCGGCCAGCACGCGACGCTGCCGACGATGCTCCGCCGCGCCGAGGCGCGCCACAGCATCCTGCGGCCGGACGTCGCGTACCCGCGCGCCGCAACCCCCTTCGCGGTCCTGCCGGACGATCTCTTGCACGCGTTCACGCGCGTCTTCGACGACGGCGCGCGGCCGATCTTCCCCGAAGCCTCGCTCACGTCGGCGTGGACGGTCTGCGCGTGCGGCGTCGAGCACGCGCGCAGGTCGTGCCCAGGCTGCACCGCGCGGGTTCAGGTGCCCGCGGCCTTCACCGCGGCGGGGGTGCAGGTCACGCGCGTCTTCGCGACGCGGGGGCGCGTCGTCGCCGCCGCGGCGCACGGCGGGCTCGATATCGCGTACGTCGACGAGGACGGCGTGCTGCGCCGCGAGGACGGGCTCCCCGTCCCCGTCGCGCTCGGACGAGACGCCCGCGTCCTGCTCGCCGGCAAAGACACGTGGGTCCACGAGGGCACCGCGCTCTCACGGGTCACGCGCGGACACGTCGTGCGCCGGATGGACGCGGTCGCGTTCGGCGCGGGCCTCGCCGGCGCCTACGTCGCCACCTCCGACTGGCTCGAGGACGCCCACACCGGCGATCGCGTGGGTCAAGTCATCGCCGCGACGACGTGGCTCGCGGTCGGCGAGCGTTTCGCCGTCGGATTCTATCGCGCCGGCCGCGTCACCGTCGGGTTCGTGATCCGGCCTGGCGGCGGCATGCTCCGCGCGCACTTGCCCGCGATCGACGGCCGCCTCGTAGACGCGCACGCGACGTTCGACGGCGACCGCGCGCTCCTCAGCGTCGCCTTCGAGAAGGACGGCCGGCGCACGCACTCGCTCACGCTCCTCGGCGCGGACGGCGCGGTCGTCGCCGCCGCGACCGGCGGCCCCGAGTCGAGCCCGCTCCTCGCGGGCCTCCTCGGGAAGTGCATGGCGCACGGCGCGATCCTCTCCATCACCGAGGCGGGCCTGCTCCTGTCGCGCCCCGACCCCAAGACGCGCGAGCTCGTTCCGATCAAGACCTTCGCCGCGACGGCGCAATTCGTCGCGGCCGCCACCGACATCCTTGCGGGGCCCGAGGGCTCCGTCTACGCCGTCCACACGGGCGAGATCCTTCGAATCGGCATCTGAACCCACGCAAAGGAGACCACGCCATGTCCCTTCCCATCCCCGCCCTCTACGAGAAGAAGCTCGTCTCGGAGGTGTACATCGAGCGCGCTGCGCTCGCCGCCGAGCTCGCCGAGGAGCACGCCAAGAAGCATCGCATCGCGCCGTCGGCGAAGGACACGTTCCGCGTCTGCGCCTTCGGCATCGACGCGCAAGTGGGCTTCTGCACGCCCGGCGCGAGCCTCTTCGTCCCCGGCGCCGTGGAGGACACCGACCGCGCCATCCGCTTCATTTACGGCAACCTCGACAAGATCACCGCGCTGCACTTCTCGATGGACACGCACCGCGTCTTTCAGATCTTCCACCCGGCGTTCTGGATCGACGCGCAAGGCAAGCACCCCGCGCCGTTCACGAACATCACGCACGAGGACGTGAAGACCGGCAAATGGCAGCCGATCACGCACCCGAAGGAGGCGCTGGAGTACACGAAGAAGCTCGAGACGAGCGGCAAGTACGTCCTCAACGTGTGGCCGTATCACACGCTCCTCGGCGGCCTCTCGCACGCGCTCGTCCCGGCCCTCATGGAGGCGGCCATCTTCCACGCCGTCGCCCGCCGTCACCAGACGCACTTCGAGACGAAGGGCACGCACGCGATGACCGAGAACTATTCCGTCCTCTCCCCCGAGGTGCAAGAGCTCGGCGGCAAGGCGGTCGGCGGCTTCAACGCCGCGTTCTTCCGGATGCTGATGGAGTACGACCGCATCTACGTCTTCGGGCAGGCCAAATCCCACTGCGTGCTCTCGACGCTGACGGACATGCGCGACCACATCCGCGCGCAGGACCCGGCGCTCATGGACAAGGTGTGGATTCTCGAGGACGCGATGAGCCCGGTCCCTGCGCCGCCGCTCGATCCCCTGCCGCCTTCGCTCGACTTCCCGAAGATCGCCGACCGCGCGATCGCCGAGCTCAAGGCCGCAGGCATGCACGTCGTGAAGACCACCGACCCCATCGTCGTTTGAAAGGAGGACGAACATGAGCCACTCCTCGGATTCGGTCGCCATCCAGTCCCTCCTCTCGAGCGCGCAGGCCGCGGGCACGATCAGCGCCGCCACGTCCCACGCGCTCACCGGTCACCTCGGCGCGGTCGTCGTCGCGGGCGCCGCCGGCCTCGCGATGGAGGACATCGAGGCCAGCGACGTCACGCTCGTCACGGTGCTCATCGACGCGTCGTCGAGCATCCACTCCCGCGGCCTCGAACCCGCGGTGCGCGACGGGCAGAACCTGCTCCTCGACGCCTTCGCCAAGGCCAAAGAGAAGGACAGCGTGCTCATGGCGCTGTGGACGTTCAGCGACGAGCTGCGCGTTCACCACGCCTACGTCCCCGTCGATGCGTCCACACGCCTCGACGCGACGAACTACGCGGGCGTCGGGGGGACGCGGCTCTACGACACGTGGTGCGACGCGCTCACGGCGAACGTCGCGTACGCCCAGCGCCTGCGCGACAGCGGAACGCCGTGCAAGAGCGTCGTCGTCGTGATCACCGACGGTGAGGACTGCGGCTCGCGGAGGAGCGCGGCCGACTGCGCGAAGCTGAGTCGCGAGCTGCTCGCGAGTGAGCAGTTCACGCTCGCGTTCGTGGGCGTGGGGAGCGACGTCGACTTTCACGCCGTCGCCAAGCGCATGGGCGTCCCCAACGGGAGCGTCGCGGTGCAAGCGAACACCTCCGAGGCCGCGCTTCGACAGGTGTTCCACATGGTGAGCCAATCGGCGATCCGCGCCAGCCGCGCGAACGTCACGCCGGGCGGGACGGGCTTCTTCGGGCCGTGAGCGTGTTGGGATCGTGTAGCGTGCACGGCATGTCGGCCTCGGAGCGGAAGTTCCTCGCGTCGTACCGGCCGAGCCGCTTCCCGCGGCCGGCCGTCACGGTCGACGTCGTCGTGTTCACGCTGAAGGACGCGCTCCTTCACGTGCTCCTCGTCGAGCGCGGCGAGCACCCGTTCAAGGGTCGATGGGCCTTGCCGGGGGGCTTCGTCCGCGTGGGCACCTCGGCGAGCGATCGCGGCGAGGATCTCGACGCCGC
>JAYVXL010000387.1:0-6053 GCA_043785185.1 Myxococcales bacterium | reverse complement strand
ACCGCGCGACGCGCTCGTTCAACCTGCTCGCGGGCGCGGGCATCGACTACACGGTGACCGCCAGCGCGTCGCAGAGCGGCGGCAACGGCAGCAGCACGTCCACCGACGTGAAGGGCGGCCTCTACGCGCTGCAGCTCTGGCTCGGCGTCGGCGGCTACCTCTGACCGGCGCGCGCGCCTACTTCTTCAGCTCGGTGGCGACGAGATCGATCTCCGCGTCCTGCGGCAAGGTTCCGCCGTCCGGCTTGACGCGCGCGCGGCGATTTGGCGGCGTGAAGATGATCGCGCGCGGGTTGATGGCGGACGTGAACCGCGCGACGAGCGACGATGAGTTGCCCGTCAGCGCGAACGCCGGGTTGCCGCCGAGACCGTTCTGGTCGTTGCCGGGCTTGAAGTCGAGGCCGAGGACCTTCTGCAGATCGACGAGGCTCCGGATCACCGGCGGCGCACCGGAATTGGCGAAGTCCGCACAGAAGGCCATGGACACCGGATCGCCGAGGCCGCGCGCGCAGAGCTTCGCGAGTTGGCCGGCGCCCGTCGGCAAGCCGGCGAGCCCCTGCACGATCGACGTGGGGACCGGCCCCGAGGGCGGCGAGGGCGGCGAGGTCGTGCCGCCGTCCAACGGCGATGTCGCGCTCCCCGGCGCGAGCGGCGCGACGGGCGGCGCTTCGGGATCCGCGATGCGACCGGACGAGCACGCCCCGACCGCGGCGAGCGCGAGCGCGCAAGCGAGCCCGATCAGGCGGGCGAGAGGAAGCGGCAAGAGAAGGACCCCGACCTCAAGCTTGACCGCGTCTGTCCAGCTTCGCAAGGCGGGTCGCTCTTGGTCCGCCGTAAACCGCGCTTGCAAGCCGACGCACCTCGTGCCCCAATGCGCGCCATGAACGACCTTGCCCGCGGCTCCCTTGGCGCTCTCCTCCTCGTCCCCTTCCTCGCCTGCAGCAGCTCGTCCTCGACGCCCACCGGCGACGCCGGCGGGAGCAGCTCCGGCAGCTCCGGCAGCTCCGGCAGCTCGGGCAGCTCGGGCAGCTCCGGCAGCTCGGGCAGCTCCGGCAGCTCCGGCACCGCCGATGCCGGCGCAGTGCCGCTCGTCGTCGAGACGTGCGCGACGGGCGACTACATCGATCAGACGGCGAGCGCCGCGGTGACGATCACGCCGTGGAACACGTCGCTCGGGAAGAAGTGCATCCGGGTCAAAGCGGGCAGCACGGTCACGTGGGCCGCGAGCGCGACCCACCCGCTCGAGGGGACCGCCGGCGGAACGACGCCGACGCCGCTGCCCCCGTCGGCGACCGCAGCGACGACCCCGCAGACCCTCACGTTCGCGACGGCGGGCGTCTACGGCTTCGACTGCGCCGTCCACACGACCCTCATGCACGGCGCGATCTGGGTCGTTCCCTGACCCAGGACGGCCGGACCCGATCCAAAGCCCGCTACCGACGGCGCCGGCGCCTGGCCTAGTGCTCACGCACGCGCGGGGCCGAGCGCCGCGAAGCGACGCGCGATGGCGCGGACGTTCTGGCTGGTGAACGGCTTCTCGATGCGCTCGTTCTCCACGAGCGTCAGGAATTCCTGCGCCTCCGGCGTCATCGCGCCGCCCGTCATGAACACGAAGCGGGCGGCGAGCAGAGGGTGAAGCTCGCGCGTCTCGCGATGGAGCGTCATGCCGCTCACGTGCGGCATCGTCAGATCGCAGAACACGACGCTGAACGACGCGCTGTCCTCGGCGAGCGCCGCCCGCGCCTCGCGCGCGTCGACGAAGCAGACGACGTCGTGCTCGGAGCCGAGCAGGCGCTCCAAGATCCTCGCGATCGCAGGCTCGTCGTCGATGACCATGACGCGACCTCGCGGTCCTGCGCTGGCGCTCGGGCTCCTGGCGGAGAGGTGCGGAGGTCCCCCCGGGTCGGCCGCCGCCGCAGGGAGGACGACGCGAAACGTCGCGCCGCGCGGCGTCGATTCGCACGAGATCTGCCCTCCGAGGGACGCGATCACGCTCTGCGAGATGGAAAGCCCGAGCCCGGTCCCCTGGCCGGGCGCCTTGGTGGTGAAGAACGGGTCGAAGATGCGCGACAGGATCCGCGTCGGGACCCCCGGCCCGTTGTCGGTCACCTCGACGACGACGTCGCCGCCGCGCGTGGACGTCGTCACGATCACCTTGTTCTTCTCTGGATCATCGCGCGGGAAGGCCTGCGCCGCGTTGACCAGCAGATTGACGAAGACCTGGGCGAGCTGAGCTTCGTCGGCGAGGACCTTCGGGACGGGCGCAAGGGCCAACTCGAGCGAAGCGCGGGGTCTCAGCTCGTGGCTCGCCATGTTGACCGAGACATGGATCGCCGACGCCACGTCGGTCGGTGTCGCCGCCGCGTCCTCGCGGGCGAACGCGCGGAGTCCGCGGACGATCTTCCGGATGCGCTCCGCGCCGTCGCGCACCTCTTGAAGCACCGCGCCGATCTCGAGCAGCTGCGCGGACGGTGAGCTGCCACCGAGCGCCTCGATCGCCTCGATCGCGTGCTCGACGTTCGACGCGATGAACGTGAGGGGGTTATTGATCTCGTGCCCGACTCCGGCGGCCAGCGTGCCGATGGTGGCCAGCCGCTCCTGACGAACGAGGTGCTCGCGGAGGTGTTCGCGCTCGGTGATGTCCTGGAGGACGCCGAAGAGCGCGCGGGGCTTGCCGTCCGGGCCGAGCTCGCAGCACCCGAGCGAGTGGACCCGACGGATCTCGCCGTCGGGGCGGACGATCCGCAGGTCGAAGTCGTAGGCCTCGCCGTGCTCCACCGCGCGGCGGACGAGTTCGCGGACGCTCGCGCGATCGTCGGGGTGGTACGCGTCCAAGGCGCTCCGCAGCTCCGGAACGAATGAAGCAGGGTCGAGGCCGTGGATGCGGTAGATCTGCGGCGACCAGAAGAGGCTGCTGGTTCCGACCTCGAGCCGCCAGTGCCCGAAGCTCGCCATCTCCTCCGAGAGCGCGAGGAGCTCGTTGCGGCGCTGGACCTCGGCGGCAGCGACGGCGGCGTCCGCGGCCGCGCGCGCCAGGGCGCGCGCGCTCTTCTTCCCGGCCAAGATCGTGGTGACGGCCGCGGCGAGGTCGCGGAGGCTCGACTCCTGCGTCGGGCTTAGCTTGCGGGGCACGCGGTCAATGACGCAGAGGGTGCCGAGCGCGAAGCCGCCCTCGTCGACGAGCGGCGAGCCCGCGTAAAACCGGATCGCCGGCTCCCCAGTGACGAGCGGATTGGCCGAAAAGCGCGGGTCGCGGCTCGCGTCAGGGACAATCATCACGTCGCGCTCGACGAGAGCGTGCGCGCAGAAGGCAAATTCGCGCGGCGTCTCGTCGACGCCCGGAAGACCGACGTTGGCGACGAAGCGCTGCCGGACGTCGTCGACCAGGCTGACGAGCGCGATGGGCACCTCGCACGACTTCGCCGCGACGCGGACGAGCGCGTCGAGCGACGCGTCCGCGAGCAGCTCGACCTCGCCGTAGGCGCGGAGAGCCTCGAGGCGCTGGGCTTCGTTTTCTGGGACGCCGGGAGCGCTCACCTGGGAGAGGCTCGCGCGTTTCGCTCGGCATGTCGAGGCGCGCCCCAGGTCCCGGGTCAGGGTCCACGGCTCCGCAACGTCGGCGACGCACCGCGCACGAACATTCTCAGTTTACAGAAATTACAGACCCCGTGATCGCTAGGCAAATTGGCCGTGATCGCGCGGTACGCGGCTTGCTGAGCTCTTCCCCATGCGAACGCTCCACGTCACCGTCCCCACCGCCCGGGTCGAGGCGGCCCTTCGCGCGAGCGAGCACCGCTACGCCGCACGCAGCTCCTCGCCGCCTGGCGCTGGTCGAAGATGGGCAGCTCGACGCTCGCCGAGGGGCCGAGCGCGATGTTTCCGTCCTTCAGCTGCGCGCCTTCGAGGCCGACGTCGAGGGCACCGATCCAGCGGCCCGACCGCGCCAGCGAGAGCACGTACCCCAGGGCCTGCACCTCGCGCAGGGAAGCTTGCAAGTCGAGGCGCTGCGCGACGGCGGCCGACTCGAGGTGCTCGAGGGGCACCTCGTCCTTGGGAAGCTCCGGGAGTTTCTCGGTGAGCCGGAACGCAGCCCGCTTGCCCCAAAGCCCCATGAGGAGGCCCGCCTGGGACGACGTCCGCCTGCCCGATGCTCAGCTCCTCGTAGGTCGCCTGGAGGGACCGGTTGTAGAGGAGCGCGACCTGAACGGCGGCGTCGACGGTGAGCGCCTTGGCGAGCAGCCCGTCGACGGCCCGCTCGACGTCCTTTTCCGCGGCTCCCGCCTGGTTCCACTGGACGCGCTGCGCCGACCTTTGCTCCACCGTCTTCGCGACGTCGCGAAACGCCGGCTCCGGCGACGTCGACGCGCAGCCCGCGACGGAGCGCGACGAGCGCGACGAGCGGCGCGGGCGCCTTCGTGCTCATTTCATCTCCATGTGGTGATGATCGTGCGCGGAAGCCGCGGGCGGCGGCGCGCGGGTCGCCGGGCTCGGCGCGCTCAGCGAGGCCGCGGCCGCGAAGGGAACCTCGGACGCGTGGCGCCTTCGAATGCGCCGCCACGCTCGCGCTGAGGCGCCTCACGCCCGCGCAGCTTGGCGGCGCGCGCGCAGCCATCGGGTCAGGCGAAGCGCCCAGAGCACAATTCCGCTCGCCACGGTGAGCACCGCGAGCCCCGCCGCGGCCATGATGAGCGGGTGGTTGAAGCTCTCGCGGCTTCCGTAGTCCATGATGTGGAGCGACCAGAGAAAGTCGTAGGTCCGCCAGAGATCGTTGCGCCGCGCGGTGACCTCGCCGGTGCGCGCGTCGACGTACACGGCCGTCCCGGCGCCGTCGCGCACCACGACCCTCCACGCCGGCAGCGGCTTGTCGCGGTACTCGATCGGCGCTTCGGCGACGAGGACCGCGGCTTCCACCTCCGGCCGAGAGGGTTGATCGAGACGCGTCACCGCCTCGGCCTCCGCCGCGGTCACCGGCGCCGGCGCCCCCGTACGCGCGTCGAAACGTGCGACGGCGCGTCCCTGGCGGACCAGGTACCAAACCTCCCCGGAGGGCGACGCGCGCATCTCGAGCGAGCGCGCGCCCGAGAGGCCCCCCTGCGACGCTTGCGCGAGGATCGTCGCGGGCGACACCACGCCGAGGGCGTCGGGGAACGCCGCGTCGTGGGCCCCCTCGACGAACGCGCCGCGAACCCGGGTGATGGGCACCAGCGCGAAGAAGGTTCCACTGACGGTCCAGACGGCGAGCTGCGCAAACGCGATCGCGGAGAGCCATCGGTGCAGCGCGTAGAGGCGACGGTTCATGCAGATGAGGCGCTTAGCACGCGAACGAGCCGCGCGCGCCCCGCGTCACGCTCCGGGACGAAGGGGCCCACTGGCGTCCGCGCGCGGGGCGCCAGAGCTGTCACGAGGGCCGCGCGCCGGGCCATCTCCGGGATTCGAGGAGAGCTGCCGCGTGGCATGCCGCGTGAAGTAGACGACCCGCAGAGGCTCCCAGTGAAAAAACTCCTCTGGATCGTGCTCGCGGCGCTGCCCGCGTGCGGAAACGTCTACCACCCCGAATACCACCCGCAGACGTCGGTTCGGTATAATCAGAACCTGTCCTATCCCGTGTCGGTGCACGGGTCGGCGGGGCAGCCGGTCGTGATCGCGCCGCCTCAAGGCCAGTGGACGGCGCCGCCCGTCATGCCAACACCGGCGCCGCCCATCCCCGAGATGGCGCCGCCGGAGATGGGATGGTGACCGTGCGCGCGCTTCCCTTCGCGCTCCTCGTGGCCCTGCCTCTCGCGGCTTGCGCGAACGAGTACCACCCCGAGTACCACCCGCAGTCGTCGTATTCGGTCTCGCAGAGCCTGTCGTACCCCGTCACCGTTTTTCAAACGACGGGTCACATGCAGGGCGCGGAGCTGGCACCTGCGCCGCCGGCGCGCGCCGGCACCGACGCGTCGCGCGTTTTGATCCTCCAATCGACGCACCTCGACCGGCCCGCTCAGGTGGTGGGCGTCGTCGACGCGCACGAGGAGATGGGCAAGCACGAGGGAGCGCTGCGCACGCTTCAAA
>JAYVXL010000386.1:0-6069 GCA_043785185.1 Myxococcales bacterium | reverse complement strand
GGCTCGTGGCGTTCGGGCAGCTCGACGAGGGGCAGCCTTACGTCGCGATGGAGTGGCTCGAAGGTGAGGACGTCGCGCAGCGCCTCAAGCGCAAGCCGCTGACGCTCTTCGAGACGCTGGAGGTCGCCGCGCAGGTGGCCGAGGCGCTCGCCGCGTCGCACGACGCCGGCATCATCCACCGCGACGTCAAGCCGTCGAACATCTTCCTCATCGGCAGCGGCGCGGGCGGCACCGACGCGCTGCGGGCGAAGCTCGTCGACTTCGGCGTCGCGAGCGCCGAGGACGCGAAGCTCACCCGCACCGGCGCGATCATCGGGACGCCGGCGTACATGGCGCCCGAGCAGGCGCGCGGCGACTCCGAGGTCAGCGCGCGCGCCGACCTCTACGCGCTCGGCGCCACGATGTTCGAGATGATCACCGGGAGGCCGCCGCACGTAGGGCCCACGCCGATCGCCATCCTCGCGCGCCTCGTGACGACGCCGGCGCCGCGCCTCTCGGACGTGACCGAGGACGCCCCGCCGGGGCTCGACGATCTGCTCGCGCGCATGCTCGACACGCACCCCGAGGAGCGCCCCGAGTCCGGCCGCGAGGTCGCCCAAGCGCTGCGCCGCATCGTGACGGAGATCTCGTCCGACACGCCGGCGCATTTGAGCGGCGTCGAGATGCAGCCGCTCAGCGTGATGGGCTCGGTGCCCGATATCGCGGCGCGCTCCGGCGCCGGTGGGACGCGCCTGGTGACGTCGATCCTCGCGACGAGCGTGCCGAAGGGGCCCGTGCGCGGGCGCCTGCTCGCGAACCTGCGCGCGCGCGGCGCCGACGCGACCGAGCTCGGGGGCGACGCGATCGTCGCGCACCTGGGCGTGCGAAAGGCGCTCGGAGACGAAGCCGCGCGCGCGATCGAGCTGGGGCAACGGCTCGCGCGCACCAACGCGCAGGTCGGCGTCGCGACGGGGCGCACGCGCATCGACCGAACACGCCCGCAGGGCGAGGTCGTCGACCGCGCCGCGGCGCTCGCGCGCGACGCCCAGCGCGGGCAAGTGCTCGTCGATACCACCACCGGCGAGCTGGCGCGGGGCCGCTACGAGCTCGCGGCGCGGGACGACGGCGCGTCGCTCGTGCTCTCGGAGCTCGTCGCCAAGCGCGAGCAGATCGCGGGGGCGCCGTTCGTGGGTCGCGAGGCGGAGCTCGGGCAGCTCCTCTCGAGCTTCGAGCGCTGCCACGAGGACTTGAACCCCCTCATCGCCACCGTCACCGGCGCGCCCGGCATCGGCAAGACGCGCCTGCGCCGTGAGGCGCTCTCGCGCATCTCGTCGCACGCGTCGGCGCCGCGCATCGTGCTCGTGCGCTGCGAGTCTTTTTCCAAGAGCCACGCGCTCGGCGTCGTCGCCGACGTGGTGCGCGGCCTCTCCGGCGTCGCCAAGGGCGTCACGCTCGAGGACGCGATCGAGGCGGCGAACGTGCTCATCAAGCGCGGGCCCGGCACGCAAGCCGATCCACGCGAGCTCGTCGCGCGCCTCCTCGCGAACGAGCCGCTCCCCGATCTCGACGCGCAGCGCGGCTCGCGCGACGCGCTGTGGGTCGCCCTCACCGACGTCGCGCTCGCCGCAGCGGAGACGGCGCCCCTCGTGCTCGCGCTCGAGGACGCGCAGTGGGCCGACGCCGAGAGCCTCGCGTGGGTGGACCACCTCCTCGGCCGCGCCGCGGGCCGCGCGGTCTGGGTCCTGATGACCACGCGACCGACGTTCTGGCGGGACGACCCGACCCGCTTCTCCGGGCGCGATCACGTGAAGATCGAGCTGCGGCCGCTCTCGAGGAAGACCGTGCGCGCGATCGCCAAGGCGATGCTCGGCGAGCGCGCGAGCGGCGAGGCGGGCGACGCGCTCACCGACACGATCGCGCAGCAAGCCGCCGGCTCGCCGCTCTTCGCCGAAGAGCTCGCGCGCCTCGCCGCGAAGGGACAGGACGCGACGGCCGCCGCGACGATCGAGGCGGCGATCCAGGTCCACCTCGACGCGCTCGACGACGCGGTGCGCGAGGCGGCCGCGAAGCTCAGCGTCTTCGGCCTCGTCGGGTGGGACGGCGGCCTCGGCGCGCTCGGCGTCGGCGGCGCGAGCGACATGCTGCGCAATTTGTCGGGCGCCGAGGTGCTCGTCGAGCAGGCACAATCGCGCTTCCGCGACACGCGCGAGTGGGCATTCAAGCACGCGCTCATGCGCGAGGTGGCGTACGCGTCGCTCGGCGAGGAGATGCTGAAGGACTGCCACGCGCGCGCCGGCAAGTGGCTCGCGAAGATGGGCGAGGACGACGCGACCGTCGCGCGCCACCTCGAGCTCGGCGGCCGCGCCGAGGAGGGGGCGGCGTACCTGGAGAAGGCCGCGCGCCGCGCGCTCTCCGCCAACGCGCTCGCGCAGGCGGTGAATTTCGCCGAACGCGCGCTGGCGTTCGCCGACGACAAGCCGACGCAGTTCGCGCGCGCGCTCGTCCTCGACGAGGCCTGGAACCGCCTCGACGCGCGCGCCGGCGAGCGCGACACCGCGGTCCGGGCGATGGAAGACGCCGTGTGGGACGAGGCGAGCGCGGTGCGCGCGCGCGGGGCCCGCGTGCGCTACGAGGACGCGCGCGGAGGCGACAGCGAGACATCGGCGCGCCTCGAGCAGATCGTGAAAGACGCGCGCGCCGCCGGCCTCGCCGACGAAGAGGCGCGCTGCGGCGCGGCGCTCGCGGCGCGGTATGCGTTCGCCGGAGAGCTCGATCGCGCCGCGGAGGTCGCGGGCGACCTGCTCGCGATGGCGCAGCGGCAGGGCATCCCCGGCGCCGCGGTCGACGCGTGGCAGACGCTGGCCGTCGTCCGCCAAACGCGCGGGGACGTCGGCGCTGCGCTCGACGCGCGAAGGAGCGCCGCGGCGGCCGCGAGCGCTGCGGGGCTCAAGACGCGCGAGGCGACGCTCACCATCAACGTGGGCTTCGCGCTCACGACGCTCGGCGCAAAGGACGAGTCGCGCGACGCGATCCGCAGCGGCATCGCGCTCGCGCAGGCGGTCGGCTCGCCCGGGACCGTGCGGCACGGGCAGATGAACCTCCTCGGCTGGACCGCCGCGTTCGGCGCCGATCCGGCGCTCGACGCGCTGCTCGCCGAGCCGCGGCAGATCGCCGACAACGCGCTCAGCGGCAGCTGGGTGCCGCACGATCGCGCGACGCTCGGCGTCCTCTTCTACCGCGGCGTCGAGATCCTGCGCGGCGACGGCAGCGGCAACCCCGAGCACGCGCGCACGCTCCTCCGAACCGCCTCGGAGGGCTACCGCGCGACCAAGATGCTCGACGTCGTGCCGGTCGCGCTCGGCTTTTGGAGCGAGGCCGAGCGCCGGTGCGGCTCGCCCGAGCGCGCGCGCGAGCTCGCGCTCGAGGCAACGCGCATGCTCGACGAGCGCGGCGCGAGCCTCCTCAACGAGGCGCCCGTCTTCCTCGCGCTGCACGACGCGTGCGTCGCGCTCGGCGACGCGGCGGCTGCCAAGCACGCCATCGAGCGCGGCATTCCGCGCCTGGTGACGCGCCTCGAGGGCCTCGCCGGCACCGAGTACGCGCGCGCGTTCCTCACGCAGCTCGCTCCGAACGCGGGGCTCACCGCGGCGGCGAGCGCCTACGGGCTCGTGCCCGCCAGCATCGCCGCCATCCTCGAAGGCTGACGGGGCCGGCTGCAGGCTCGCGCTCCAAGAGGGAGCGGAGGAGGATTTGTCGGTTTGAGCCCCGACACCATTGCCCGAGCCCAAAACCCTCCTCCGCTCCCTCTCGGGGCGGAGCCATTTGCTGCAGTTTGCGTCCTCGGCCTTCGTTTACGGGGGGGGACCGGAGAGTCTTCCCCACGCGACGTCGATTTTTTTTACGTGAACCATGACGACGGAGCCTGTTCGGGAACGAAGTTCCCGGGACAGGCTCCTAGACTCCGCGCAGGACCTTCAGCAGGTGCGCGGCGCTGTCCGCCCACGAGCCCGGGCCGCACGCGCGGACCGACTCGGCCGGCCAGTCGCGCGCCAGCGCCTCGAGGAGCCCGCGCGCGAGCGCGGCCGGGTCGCGCGCCGCCACGACGAGCCCGCTCCGCGGGTCGCGCAGCACGTCGGGGATGCCGCCGACGTCGGAGCCCACCGCCGGACGACCCGACGCGAGCGCCTCGAGGACTGCGTTGGGCGTCCCCTCCGACCAGCTGGGGAGCGTAAAGAGATCGCACGCGGCGACCCACCGCGCGATCTCCGCGAACGGGAGCGCGCCGGGGACGACGATACCGTCGCCCCACTCCGCCTTCTTCGCGTCGACCTGCGGGCGCGAGACGCCGTCGCCGACGAGCGCGAGCACGACGTCGCGCCGCGCCTCGCGGACGCGACCCCACGCCTCGAGGAGATCGAGCGTCCCCTTCTGCGGCTCGAGGCGACCGACGGTGAGCACGATCTTCTTGTCCTCCGGGAGGCCGAGCGCGCGCCGCGCCTCGCCCTTGTCGCGGACCGCGAACGCCTCGGTGTCGACGCCGTTCGCGACGACGTGAATTTTCGCGCGCGGCACGCCGAGCGCGGCGATCTCGTCGGCGAGCGGCCGCGAGACCGACACCATCGCCCCGACGCGCGGCAGCACGGCGCGGAGGACGGCGCGCGCGCTCGGCATCTTCGCGACGAGGTTGATGTCCGATCCGTGCACCTTCACGACGCACGGCTTTCCGAGCGCGCGCGCGGCCAGGATCGTCGCGCACCCGTCGGGGTACGCCCACGTGCCGAGCAGCACGTCGGCCCACGCGAGGAGCTTACGATGCGCGAGCAGCGACGCCGCGTAGAGCGGCACGGCGACGGGGACGCCGATCTTCGGCAAATACAGCTGCCGGAGGTACGTCGTCGGGAGGCCGTTCATCGTCTCCTTCGGCGGCAACCCCGCGAGCAGCGCCGGGCGCGGGGGCTTGCCGAGGAGCCCCGCGCCGGGCACGTACGCGACGGCGGCGAGGACCTCGACGTCCACGTGCTTGGCGAGCTCCACGAACTGCTGCACGTTGTACGGGCCGCGCAGCGGCTCGAGGCTGTTCGGCCAGATTTGCGTGATCGCGAGGACCCTCATGCGGCTCGGCCTGGATGATATCGTCATCCCGCATGCGGATCGTCCACGTTGTTCTCACCCTCGACGTCGGCGGACAGGAGCGCCTGATCCTCAGCCTGTCGCGCGAGCTCGCCGCGCGGGGGCACGACGTGCGGGTGATGTCGTTCACGCCGGGCGGGCGCCTGAGGCCGGCGTTCGCCGGCATCCCGACGTTCGACGTCGTGCACGCCGGCGGCACGCGTCCGGCGACGTGGGCGAAGGTCGCACGCGCGCTCGTGGGCCTGTCGCCCGACGTCGTGCACACCCACAACGCCGCGCCGCTCATCTACGCCGCGCCGGCGGCGCGGGTCGCCGGCGTCCGGCGCATCGTTCACACCAAGCACGGGAGCAACACGTACCCCAAGGGCGCGCTCTTCCTCGCGCGCGCGGCCACGCGCGCTGTGAGCGCGTTCGCGCCGGTGAGCGAGGAGACGGCGGTGACCGCGCGACGCGACGAGCGGCCCGCGGCGAAGAAGCTCCACGTCGTGCCGAACGGCATCCCGCTGCAGGAGTTCGCGCGCGACCCCGCCGCGGGGCGGAGCGTGCGCGCGGAGCTCGGCATCCCTCGGGACTCCGTCGTGATCGGCACCGTCGGCCGGCTCGTCGCGGAGAAGGACTACCCCTTCCTCGTGCGCGCCGCAGCGCCGCTCCTCTCGGAGAAGCTTCGCCTCGTCCTCGTCGGCGAAGGCCCGACCCGGCCCGAGATCGAGGCGGCGATCCCCAAGGCCGCGGCGCCGTTCGTCACGCTGACGGGCATGCGCGCCGACGTGCCGCGTGTGATGAGCGCGTTCGATCTGTTCTGCCTCAGCTCGCGCACCGAGGGCCTTCCGCTCGTCGTGCCCGAGGCGATGGCCTGCGGGCTGCCCGTGGTGGTGACGCGCGTAGGAGGGCTGCCCGGCATCGTGCCGCCCGACGTCGGGAGACTCGTCGAGCACGGCGACGAGCACGGGCTGCGCGACG
>JAYVXL010000385.1:0-6081 GCA_043785185.1 Myxococcales bacterium | reverse complement strand
GCTCCTCGAGACCGCCGCCGCCCATGAGCGCGTCTTCGGACAGGCGGATGTGACGCGGCGTCGACGGCGCGAGCGGGTAGCGCGGGCGCGCGATCGCGTCGAACGTCTCGCCGGTGCTCGGCCGATAGCCGACCCACTGCACGAGCTCGTCGGGGTGCCCGTCGCCGCGCTCGGCCGAGCGGTACGGCCACGCGTTCGCCTCGCCGACGACGCACACGAGGTCCTCCGCGCGATCGCGGAACGCCGCGGGCACGCGCGGTCCGAGCATCGCCGGCTTCTTGTGCCGTACGCGCGCGCCGTGGAGCTCCGACGCGCAGCGCAGCTGCGTGTCGACCATCGCGCGGAACGGCGCGAGCATCGCGAGGAAGCGCGCCGGATCGCCCTCGAGCGCGCCGAGCACGTACGCGAGCGCCTCGATCGTCGACACGTACGTCTCGTGCGGCTCGCGGCGGATGCGATACTCGCTCGGCGCCGTCGGCGTGAACGCGAAGCGTGGCAAGGCTTGCAGCTCCGGGTTCTCGCGCACGACTTTTCGCGCGAGCGACCAGGTGCCGTCGATGACGACGAGCGTGACCGGACCCTTCGGCGGGTTCGCGAGGACGTCGATCGCGCCGACGTTCGCGTCGCCGGGGTAAAGGAGCGCCGCCGGCCGCTCCGGATCGGACAGCGCGCGCGCGAGCGCCGCCGAGTCGCGCCAGCGCACGCCGACGTGCATCTCGGAGTTCGGCAGGCAGAGGCTCGCCATGCGCGCAGTCCCGATCGGCACGTCGCGCTCGCGCGGGTGCTGGAGCAGGACGACGCGCGTGCGCGTCGGAATCGGCGCGATGTGCGCGCAGTAGCAGACCTTCTGGGGCCTGCGACAGCGCGCACAAACCGGGCGCGGCTCGAAGACCGCTGCGCTCGTCATCGCGGAGGTCGCCGCCGGCCTAGTTCTTCGTGCAGTGGCAGATCGTCTTGTCGAAATGCTGGCCGCCCATGCACATCTCGACCTGCACGCAGGCGCCGCCATCGGCCGCAGGCGTGCCGTTCGCGCCGACCGCGCCCGCGACACACGTGCACGTGGCGTTGTCGAAGTGCTTGTCCTTCGTGCACATCATCTTCTGGATGCACAGCTTGGCGCCGGCGTCCGTCGCGGTCGCGCCCGCGTCGCTCGGCGTCACGCTCGCGCCCGAAGACGCGCCCGCCGAGCCCGAGGTACCGGACGAGCCTGCGGTCCCCGACGAGCCCGCGGAGCCGGAGCTCCCCGTGGACGGCACGGTCGCGTCGGGCATGGAGGCCGCGCCTGCGTCGGCGCCGGGCACGGTCACCGGGGTGACAGGAGGCGGCGCAGCAGCGTTCACGACGCAGCCGAAAAATAGGGCGACGGAACCGAGGGAGAGCAGGGAAGATCGAAGGGTGAGCATCGTACCTCTTTACGAAAGTCGGTGGAGAAGACGGAAGCGCGTACATTAGTCTGAAGCCACGGGGCGGGTCAGTATTCTTCTTGGGGCGTCCTCGTTCCGTGCGATCGGAGCGCGCGCGCGCTCCGCGCCGGTCGTTTTGCTGCGCGTCGTCGCGCGGCGCCACCGATACGTTGGACGGAGGCCCGAGGAGGACGACGCAACGACACCCGCGCCGGGCCGTGGCATCTAAGGGGCAAGACAATGGCGGACATGACGGGAAAGACTGTGCTGATCACCGGCGCGAACCAGGGCGTCGGCAAGGCTTCGGCGATGGCGCTCGGCAAGATGGGGGCCACCCTCGTGCTCGTCTGCCGTAGCGAAGAGAAGGGGCGCGCGGCGGTGCGCGACGTCGAGGCGGCCGGCGCGAAGGGCGTCGAGCTGCTCCTCGGCGACGTCTCGAAGCAGGCGGACGTCCGCCGCGTGGCCGCAGAGTTTCTCGCCAAACACGACCGGCTCGACGTCCTCATGAACAACGCCGGCGTCCTCGTCACCTCGCGCCGCGAGACGGTCGACGGGATCGAGGAGACGTTCGCGATCAACCACCTGGGGTATTTCCTCCTCACGAACCTGTTGCTCGACGTCCTCAAGAAGAGCGCTCCTGCGCGCGTCGTGAGCGTCTCGAGCGACGGGCACCGCACCGCGAAGATTCGGTGGGACGACATCCAGATGAAGAACAACTGGGGCTCGATCGGCGCCTACACCCAGTCCAAGCTGTGCAACGTCCTCTTCACGCGCGAGCTCGCGCGGCGGCTCGAGGGCACCGGCGTCACCGCCAACTGCCTTCACCCCGGCGTGATCGCGTCGGGCTTCGGGCAGACGTACGGCGGCTTCGCGAGCTTCTTGGTGAAGCTCGCTAGCCCTTTCCTCATCACGACGGAGAAGGGCGCGCGCACGCAGGTGTACCTCGCGTCCTCGCCGGACGTCGCGGGCGTGAGCGGGAAATACTTCGACAAGTGCAAGGAGCGCGCGCCGAGCAAGGCCGCGCTGGAGCCCGACGCGCCGGCGCGCTTGTGGGCGCTCAGCGAAGAGCTGGTGGGGCTCGCGGCGAAGAACGCCTCCGCCGCGTAGCGAGCGTAAGCAGCGCAAGCGAGCGTAATGGACGCGGTCGAGGGCGACCACGCCGCCCAAGGACGCCTGAGGGTCAGCCGCGGACCATCGGCAGGTAGCACGGCTGCCAGAAGCGCGCGCCGACGTACGCCCGCACCTCGCTCGCCGTGCGCGCCAGCGCGGTCGCGACGCCGTCCTTCTGCGCGCGCAGGTAGACGCGCTCGGCGACCACCTTCGACACGCGCTGCAGCTCCGAGATCGGCGGGTACACGCTCCCAGGGTGCTCCTTCTCGGTGAGCTCGGCGAGCGCGAGCGCGGCCTCATGCACCATGCCGTCGGTCACCTCGCGCGCCGCGCTCAGGATCGCGCCGAAGCCGAGGCCCGGGAAGATGAACGCGTTGTTGCCCTGGCCGATGGCGATCGTCTCCGTGCCGATCGTGACGGGCGCGAACGGGCTGCCCGTCGCGACGAGCGCCTGGCCGCCTGTCCACGCGAGGATGTCCGCCGGCACGGCCTCGGCCGACGACGTCGGGTTCGACAGCGCGAAGATGACCGGGCGCGCGGTGTTCTTCGCCATCTGGCGGACGACCGGCTCGTCGAACGCGCGCGGCTGGCCGGAGAGGCCGAGCAGCACGGTCGCCTTCGCGTGCGTCACCGTCTCGAGCAGCTCCGGGGCGCGCGACGCCGCGGACGGCCACCCGGCGAGGCTCGCGCGCGCGTGCGCGAAGGGGCGCTTGTAGTCCTCCATGTCGCGGTCAAGGGTGAGCAGGCCCTTCGAGTCGAGGACGAAGATGCGCGCGCGCGCCTCCTCCGCCGTCGCACCGTCCTCCACCATGCCGCGGAAAATCGCGAGCGTGACGCCGAGCCCGCCGGCGCCGGCGCCGTGGACGACGACGCGCTGATCGCGGAGCCGCTCGCCACGCAAGCGGCACGCCGACAGCACGCCGGCGAGCGTGACCGCGCCGGTCCCTTGGATGTCGTCGTTGAACGACGGCGTCACCCTTCGGTACCGCTCGAGCACGTTGAACGCGGTGTCCTTGGCGAGGTCCTCCCACTGGATGACCGCGCGCGGCCATCGCTCCTTCACCGCGTCGACGAAGTGATCGAGGAACGCCAGGTACTCGTCGCCGCGAATGCGCTTCTCGCGGACGCCGAGGTAGAGCGGATCGGCGCGCAGATCGAGGCGCTCGGTGCCGACGTCGAGGACGACCGGCATCGTGTGCACCGGCGCGACGCCGCCGCCCGCGGTGTAGAGCGCGAGCTTGCCGATCGAGATCGCGAGGCCGCCGTACCCCTGGTCGCCGATGCCGAGGATGGCCGAGGCGTCGGTCGCGACGATCATGCGCACGTCGTCGAACGGGTAGTTGCCGATCGCCTGCTTCGCGCGCGCGATGTTGCGCGCCGACAGCGAGATGCCGCGCGGCGTCTGATAGAGGAGGTGGAACTTGCGCACCGCCTCGCCGACCGTCGGCGTGTAGACGATCGGGAGCATCTCCTCGAGGTGGCTCACGAGCGTCGCGTAGAAGAGCGTCTCGTGGCGGTCCTGGAGGCTCCTCAGGTACTGGTATTTTGCGAGATCCGTGGGCTGCTCGCGGTAGCCGAGCATGACGCGTTCGACCTGTTGAGGCAGCTCGTTCACGAGCGGCGGCAGGAGGCCGTCGAGCCCGAGAAGGATGCGCTCCTCTTCGGTGAACGCCGTGCCCTTGTTCAAGAGCGGCATCCGCATGAGCGCCACGCCGTCGACGAAGACCTTAATGATCTTCGAGCCGTCCGCCTGTCTCTCGATCGAAAAGAGCTTGCTCGTGCGTCGCATGGAGCCCCCGGCTCGGGGCGCACGGTACCGCATTTAAGCCGCAAAGGAGACGCGCGGAGAGGTGCATTTTTGCCGCCGCAGTGTAGGGTGCAGCTCATATGCGACGGTCCTTGCTTCCCGGCAGCTTCCTCGGTCTCCTCCTCGTCGCCTGCGCCACGGGCGGAGAAAGCACGAGCGCCACCGTCGGCGGTCAGGACGCCGGCGTGCCGGCGCTCGACGCGTCCGAGGGCGGAGCGGTGGGCACCGGCCAGTCGTGCGTCCACAACGACGACTGCACCGGGCCGAGCCTCTGCCAAAACGGCCTCGCGTGCCTCGCGGGCCAGTGCGTCGTCACCGGCAAGCCGATGAGCTGCGACGACGGCGTGCCGTGCACCGACGACTCGTGCGACGCGAACGCGAACAAGTGCAAGCACACGCCGAACGACGCGAGCTGCCCGAACGGCTCGTTCTGCGACGCGACGCTCAGCTGCGTGCCGTCCTTGCCCTGCACGCCGGGCGACGCGGTGTGCGAGCGGCTCGGCACCGACGTATGTCTAGGCCTCTGGTCGTGCGACGCGACGGTGAAGCACTGCGTGCACGCGCCGAAGCCCTGCCCCGATCGCCCCAACGCGACGACCAGCTGCGCCACGGCCAGCGGCGCCGCGAAGTGCTCGTGGGTGTGCCTCGCGGGCTACGCCGACGCCAACGGTGACCTGCAGGTCCCGCCGCCCGGCGCGTCGGACGGCTGCGAGTGCCGCGGCGTCGGCGCGGTCGACGTCCCCGACTACCCGGGGTTCGTGGACTCCAACTGCGACGGCATCGACGGCGACATCGCGAAGGCGATCTTCGTCGACGTCGTGACCGGCAACGACGCGAACCCGGGGACGATGGCCTCGCCCAAGAAGACCATCGGCGGCGGCATCACCGCGGGCGCCGCGGCGAGCCCCAAGAAGGACGTGTACGTGTCGAAGGGCGCCTACGCGGAGCAGGTCACGATGGCCACCGGCGTCGGGTTGTTCGGCGGCTACGACGCGGCGGCGGCGTGGAAGCGCAGCGCCACGAACGTGACCACGATCGCGAGCCCGGCGGCCGTCGGCGTCCTCGCCAAGAACCTCGCGGCGCTCTCGGAGCTGCAACTTTTCACCATCACGACCGCCGACGCGCAAGGGACCAGCGGCAACGGCGATGGCAACAGCGCGGTCGGCGTGCTCGCCGTCGGCTCGCAAGCGGGCTTCACCGTGCGCGGCTGCACCATCAACGCGGGCAACGGCGCGAGCGCGGCGGCCAAGTCGCCGGACGGCGCCGTGGGCATCGTCGGCGGCAACGGCACCACCGCGAACTCGCTGAGCGGCGCGGCCGGCGGCGGCGCGGCGTGCGGCGCGGCGGGCGGGGCCGGTGGCGACGCGGCGAGCGGGATCAACGCCGGCAAGAGCGGCATCAACGGCGGCACCGTCGGCGGCGGCGGCAGCGGCGCCATCGGCGGAAACCCGGGCGGCGGCGGCAGCTGCAGCCTGACGAGCTCGAACCCCGGCGGTCCAGGCTTCCCGCCGTCGTCGAACGGCGGAACCGGCTCACCCGGCGGGCACGGCGCCGTCGGGAGTGACGTCGGCGCGATCGACGCGAGCGGCAACTACGTCCCCCCGGCCGGCGCCGACGGCGTGATCGGCGCGCCGGGCGGCGGCGGCGGCGGCGGCGGCGGCGGCGGCGGCTCGCAGGGCGGCACGAACACGTTCTGCACCAACTGCAGCGACGTCGCGGGCGGCGGCGGCGGCGGCGGCGGCGGCGGCGGTTGCGGCGGCA